>JAZKDS010000197.1:1672-4121 GCA_040387455.1 Bacteroidota bacterium | reverse complement strand
CGCATCTGATGCTCGACCGCCTGATGCACTCTTTCGTCCGGTAGGTTTATCGCCGGCAAAGGCAAAGGCAATTCACGGGTTAAGCGAAATATTACTGGATAAATACAACGGCGAAGTTCCTGCCACTTTTGAAGATTTAGAATCGTTACCCGGTGTAGGCCATAAAACCGCGAGTGTGGTTATGAGCCAGGCGTTTGGTGTACCGGCGTTTCCGGTAGACACACACATTCACAGGCTTATGTACCGCTGGGGATTAAGTGATGGCAAGAATGTAGTGCAAACCGAAAAAGACGCAAAAAAAATTTTTCCGCGTAAATTATGGAATGACCTGCACCTCCAAATAATATGGTATGGGCGCCAGTACTCTCCTGCCCGGGGCTGGAAGCTGGATAAAGATATAATCACAGCAACTATCGGAAGAAAATCAGTGCTGGATGAATATCATAAAAAAAGCTCCCGTTAAACACGTGGGAGCTTTTTTTATTAATTGGCAATCGTTTCAAAAGTGCCATTCTCAGTCTTAACCATTTTAAGAGCTTTGCTATAGTTAAGCAAAAAATCTATCGTTTCTTTTTTAGGCAGCATTTCCTGGGTTGCTTGTTGTTCTTTAGTGTAAAGTTTTGCCATATCAGCTTGCTATATTAATTGTTGCTGAATATAAGAACGCAAAACAAAACCCTATATTGCCTAGTTGGTCAAAATAATTTTATTTTTTTCAATTACTTTCCTTAAGTTCATAAGCGCATAGCGCATCCGGCCCAGGGCAGTATTAATGCTAACCCCGGTTAAATCGGCTATTTCCTTAAAACTAAGATCTTGGTAAATACGCATTTGCAGTACTTCTTTCTGGTCATCCGGAAGTTCGTTAATTATGCGTTGTAAATCGTTTTCCACCTGTTCAGTAATAATCCTGTTCTCTACATTAGGGCTATTATCGGTCATGATAGAGAAGATAGAAAACTCCTCGGTTTCGCGATGCATGGGCATTTTTTTGTTGCGTCGAAAATGATCTACAATTAGGTTGTGAGAAATCCTCATAACCCACGGCAGAAACTTGCCCTCCTCGTTATACGAGTTACTCTTCAGCGTTTTAATTACCTTGATAAAAGTATCCTGAAAGATATCATCTGCGATATCCCTGTCAGTAACTTTTGAGTAGATAAAACCATAAATTTTAGATTGGTGTCTTTTAATTAATGTAGAAAGAGCATTTTCGTCTCCGCCTACGTAATTTTTTACCAAGACAGCGTCAGGGATTACAACATTAGCCATAGCAATACTTTTTAGCGTTTTTTGAATTCGGTTTCTATAAAAACCCCGTTGGTACGGGTTTCTAAAAAGTAGTTTTTTGTATAGGCTTTTGTTAATTAAGAATTAATTATATGCCAAATATAACATAATAAAATTATAAAAAACAAGTGCAAATTAAAATTTTAACACATTTGAGGCAATAATATTTGTTAACGAGGCAAAACTCAACACTATTTACAGCAGAAAACGTTGTATGTATACCTTTTTGTTATTAAAAGGTTATCTATAGATGCGCTCATGGTGTTTAACCCTGAAGATTGTTTTTATAATGCGCTCATTTACAGTTTCCGGCCGCTTAGCCGAAAATATCCACTGAGAGCACATTCTTTGCTCCCATTTTTTATATGTAGTAAACAAATTATATACGCCTGCATCGATAAACCGGTTTTTAAGTTCATCCGGAATTTGATATTCAGATGCATCACTGTATAATGTAACCTGTACATAATCGCCTTCTTCCTTGCCTATCTTTTTACGTATCTCTGCCTTAACAGCCATAAGCAGGCTGCCGTTGTCATAGGGCATCAGGCTGTATTGTTTAATTTCTACATCATCTATGGTACCGCTTACCTTCACTATTCCGAAAGGTGCATCTTTATCTTTTTCAATTTCGGGCAGGCTGATATACGTCCAGCCCCCTTTACCCGGAAAGCGTTCTAAAAGATATTCTTTATCTACGAGTGGAGCATCCATTACAAAAAGTCAATGTTTACGTTTGAATTGTTTTGAGTAATCTTAACGGTACCGCCAAGCAGCAATGCCCTGTTATCGGCTACGTGCCCACTGGGGAAGCCAAAATATACCGGGCAGTCAAAATGCTGTAGCGTAATTTCTTTGCAGGTCATGCCAAACGGAATGGTACTTTCTTTAATATCTACCATGGCCCCTACAATAACCGCTTTAAGGTTATTCAATTTACCGGCACGCTTAAGCGAAATTAGCATACGGTCATAATGGTACAGGTATTCGTCTATATCTTCAATAAAAAGTATTTTTCCCAAAGTATCAATATCTGACGCCGAACCTGTAATAGCATACAGCATAGAAAGGTTACCCCCAACTAATATTCCCTCTACAACCTCCCCTGCTCTGTTTAAAGGCTCAGCGGTAATTTGATAGCTAAGGATTTCGCCGAAAA
>JAZKDS010000197.1:0-1662 GCA_040387455.1 Bacteroidota bacterium | reverse complement strand
GATAGCCCTGCAGCATAACGGCATGCAGCGTTTGTATACCAAAGTTATGCACATGGGCGTGCAACAGCGTAATATCGCTATAGCCCACCAGCCATTTGGGGTTTTGTTTAAATGCAGTCCAGTTTATGCCATCAACAATGCGCAATGTGCCATAGCCACCCTTGGTAAAGAATATGCCTTTTGTATCCGGATCGTCAAGGGCTTGTTGAAGGTCGGCTAATCGTTGTGCATCAGTACCTGCCAGGAACCCGTTTGAAGCAAATGCATTTTGCCCCGTTACAGGCTCAAGGCCCCAGCTTTGCAGCACATCAAGGGCTTCATTAACTTCTTGGGGTTCTGTGCGCTTAGCGGTGCTTATTATGGCTACTTTATCGCCGTTGGAAAGGTATGGTGGTGCGGTCATCAATTTAGTTATTGGCTACTGTAAAAGTATTAAATCTTATCACTATTAAAAATTTAAAAGCCGCCCCTTTGCAGGAGCGGCTTTCAAACATGGATTGTATGTTTGGTATTTTCTATTTAACTACCTCTTTTATACTTATTGCAAAACCGCCGCCCGGTGCTACAAACTGATCCAGTTTTGTTTTACTCGTTACAGTTATGGTTTTTATTTCATATTTCTGCGGGTTTTTATTCCAGCTTGCATCTTTAGCATCAGCATAAACTGTGGCGGTATATTTTTTGCCTTTCGGCAAAAAATCAAAGTTTAGTTTAGCTGTACGCTGATTTTCATCAGTAATACTACCTATAAACCATTCGTTTTTGCCTTTGGCCTTACGTGCAATGGTAATATAATCGCCAGGTTCGGCTTCAAGCACATAGGTATCATCCCAGTCTACAGCCACATCTTCAATAAACTTAAAGGCGTCTAAAAAGCGGTTGTAGTTCTCCGGTAGGTCAGCTGCCATTTGTAGCGGGCTGTACATGGTAACATAATATGCAAGCTGCTTGGCAAGGGTTGTGTTAACACGCTGATTGCTGCCCGTGCCATAATAGCTCAAATCGGTCTGGAAGATGCCCGGTGTAAAATCCATTGGGCCGCCCATAAGGCGTGTAAAAGGCAGTATGGTACCGTGTTCAGGGTTTAGGCCGCCCATAGCTTCAAACTCAGTACCACGGGCACTTTCCTGCGCTATCCAGTTAGGATAAGTACGGTTAAGACCTGTGGGGCGCACCGCCTCATGGCTGTTTATCATAATACCATAATCAGCAGCGCGCTCGGCTACATGAATGTAGTGGTTAACCATCCACTGGCTGTCGTGGTGCTCTCCACGGGGAATAATGGTACCCACATAACCTGTTTTAACGGCGTTATAACCATTGTCTTTCATAAACTGGAATGCCCTGTCAAGCCTTCTTTCGTAGTTTGTGGCACTGGCCGAAGTTTCGTGGTGCATAATTATTTTCACCCCTTTGCTTTCGGCATATTTGTGCAGCATATCTACATTAAAATCAGGGTAAGGCGTTACAAAATCAAATACCTCTTCTTTCCAGTTGCCTATCCAGTCTTCCCATCCTATGTTCCAGCCTTCTACTAAAACGGCATCGAAACCATGTTTTGCTGCAAAGTCAATATATTCCTTAACACGCTCATTAGTAGCACCGTGCTTTCCGTTTGGTGTAAGTTTGCTAAAATCATCAGTAAGCTTAACGTTGTTTTCT
>JAZKDS010000196.1:0-5440 GCA_040387455.1 Bacteroidota bacterium | reverse complement strand
AGCAGGATAAAGAAAACAAGTTTTTTGTTTTTTAAGATCTTTCTTAAGAAAACATATTTCTCTTCTTTAACTACCGAACCATCAGCCGCTAAAACTTCTTCAATTGGTAATAATCTTTTGCTGCTTAATAAGCGCTCTAAAGTTGATATCACTCTGTTTAAAACCAAAATGATAATAAACGCAACGATAACAATTGCGATAAGCGCGTAAACAGTTACACTGCTTGGGCCTTGATCAACAACGGCAGCACCAGCGGCCGGAGCTTTTGCTTTTGCTTCTTCAATTTTTTTCCAGTCGGCACGTACATAAGCTAAAATGTCTGCAACATCACCATCAGATAACTGAGGGTATGCAGGCATTACCGTTTGACCGTACTCTTCAAAAATCGCCTTTGCTTTAGCGTCACCAGATTTAACTAAAGCCTGGCTGTCATGTATCCATGAGGTTAGCCATTTGTCGTTAGTATCCGAAGAAACCAGTGGACCCAAAGCCGGACCAGTTGACCGAGCGTCTATCTTATGACAGCCGTTACAACCGGTAGACTTGAATGTGGCTTCACCTTTTGCAGCGTCGCCTTGCGCCTTAGCAGAAATTCCCCAAACAGTAAAACAGGCAAGCAGTAAAACCGACTTTGAGAATTGTTTAAAAATTAATGAGATGCTACTCATAAAGTTGTATTGATGCTAAATAGTTATTTGTATAGTGTGCGAAACTGAGGATAGAACACAATATTCCTCGTAATTTTCAGCCACAAAAGTATAATTTATTAAATAATCGCTGACAAATAAATGACAGTTATAAATAATTTATAATTATTCTAAATAATCGAAAAAATGGCTTTTTCTTGCTTTTTTACGCACTATTTATTGGCCTAACAACCAGGCAAATATCAACGGCACAACAATGGTTGCATCGCTTTCAACAATAAACTTAGGTGTTGTAACATCAAGCTTGCCCCAGGTTATCTTCTCATTAGGTACTGCACCCGAGTATGAACCGTATGAAGTTGTTGAATCTGAGATCTGGCAGAAGTAGCTCCAGAACGGGATATCCTGCATCTCCATATCCTGGTAAAGCATCGGCACGACACATATCGGGAAATCGCCTGCTATACCACCACCTATCTGGAAAAAGCCTACACCTTTACCACCTGAGTTTTTAGGGTACCAATCGGCCAACCAAGCCATGTATTCGATACCGCTTTTCATGGTAGTTGCTTTAATTTCGTTTTTAATAACGTACGATGCAAAGATGTTACCCATGGTTGAGTCTTCCCATCCCGGTACAACAATAGGCAGATTTTTTTCGGCAGCGGCCAGCATCCAAGAGTTTTTCGGGTCTATCTCATAGTACTGCTCCAAATCGCCGCTCAAAAGCATTTTGTACATAAACTCATGCGGAAAATAGCGTTCGCCGGCATCATCAGCATCTTTCCATATTTTATGGATATGCTTTTGTAAACGACGGAAAGCTTCTTCCTCAGGGATACAGGTATCGGTTACGCGGTTGTAATGGTTCTCTAAAAGGTCCCACTCATCCTGCGGGCTAAGGTCGCGGTAGTTAGGTACACGTTTGTAGTGCGAGTGCGCTACAAGGTTCATTATATCTTCTTCAAGGTTTGCACCTGTACATGATATGATATCTATTTTACCCTGGCGAATCATTTCGGCCAGCGATATGCCCAGTTCGGCAGTACTCATGGCACCGGCCAGTGTTACCATCATTTTACCGCCCTCAAGCAAGTGGGTTTCATAGCCTTTGGCAGCATCCATTAACGCGGCGGCGTTAAAATGCAGATAGTTTTTTTCAATAAACTGAGATACGGGTCCTTTAGTTGTGCTCATGGTTATTTAGTTTTTCAATTAAAGCGCAAAAGTAGGCATTTTGCTTAAAAAGGGGCCGTAATTTTGAAATGTTCTTAAAACCAGCACGTTAACTCTCTATAACATTAACACATTGTTAATTATAACTGCTATAAAACAAAGTTCACCGTGTAAACACTATCTTAGTTGCTGCAACCGGTATGAAAAAAATTCTGTTTATCCTTATCACCCTAAATATTGCTAATGGCCTGCAGCCGGTTTTGGCGCAGCGCATCATCCCAAAATTTATCCGCAAAATGTATTTTGAAAAAGATACCAGCAAACGCGGCAGCTTTGTAGTGTTACCTGTGCTATCATCTGCGCCCGAAACAGGCGTTGAAGCAGGCGGAGCAGCATTGTATTCGTTTTATACCGATACCATACATAACGATACCCGTGTATCAAACATATACGCTTATGCTACGCTAACCACTAAAGGGCAAAACCGCTTAAACGTCAGCACCAGCTATTGGCTGCCACAAAACAAATATCATTTAACCGCGCAACTAGGCCGCATAGATTTCCCTGTAAATTTTTATGGGGTAGGCAACAACACGCTAAAGACCAACGAAGATTACATTCAACAAAAGCGCTACCGCTTAAACTTAAGCGCCCTTAAAAATCTGGGCGGTAATTTTTACATGGGCTTAGTAGGTGGTGGCTATAAATATGATTTTAGCAGCGATAAAACCACCGGCACATTAAACACAGCAATACCATCTGCGGATAGAACCGGAGGCTCCTTCGTTTACATTGGCCCAAGTTTTAGTTTTGATAATCGGGACAATAACACCTATACCACCAAAGGCATCTATGTAAATGCGTACTACAATTTAATGCAGGGCGTTTTTAGCAATAACAGCTACCAGGGCGGGTTTTTCAATATAGAATACACCCAGTTTTTTTCGCTTAGTAAAAAGTTAGTACTGGGGATAGACATACAAGAGCAAAGCCTAACCGGCGGCCGATCGCCGTTTTATTTATTGCCTTTAATGGGTAATGACGAAGTAATGCGCGGCTATTACGAAGGCCGTTTCCGCGACCGTAACCTGTTGGCCGGACAAGCCGAACTACGTTACCGTTTAAGCGAACGCATAGGCCTGGCAGCCTTTGCCGGTGGCGGCGAAGTGTTCCAATCGACATTCAAATTATCAGCTCTAAAACCCAGCTACGGTGGGGGTATACGTTACTTCTTTGATGTGCAAAAAGGGCTGGCAGTACGTGTAGATTACGGCGTTGGCCAGCAACCGGTAGGCGAAAAGCGGTTGAGTGGTTTATATGTGGGGTTGGGGCAATCGTTCTAATGTGCAGATGCGTGGATATGCAGATGTGCAGGTGAAAAAATCACCAATCATTACAAAACTCTAAATCATTTGCACATCCCACATTTGATACCTGCACATTTAAAACCGTATCGTAAAATCCTCTTTCACCTGCCCTTTTCTAAAATACACAAGTCCAACAGCAAACAAATCGATGGTTACTGTTACGCGTGAATCTGCTTTGATCTTGACCCAGGTATCTTTGTCGCTGTAGATATTAGTAATAATCAACATCGTCCGCTCATATGCTTTTGACAGGCATAGCTGATAGGTTTTGTAAAGATCATCTGTATCATTTATAAAAATAATGTCCGTTTTTTCAGGGCTGTCTTCTAAAGTTTGCAAAGACGCATTTGATGCCGCTTTTTGTAAGTAAGCCTTAGTAACATCATCTAACGTACCTACAGTTGCGATATTTGCAGGCTGCCAATCTGCCACGAGGCGATATATTAATTGCTTTAATTTGGGCGACAGCGATTTACCTTCAACACTACCTGCCTTTTCAGAATTTTCTTCTACCTCCAGATATACTTTTTTGGCACGGAAATCGTAAATAACTTTATCAACCAGCCGATAGACAAAAGGCGAGTGTGTGCCATGCCTGGTGTTAGCCCGTAGACGGTACAGCAGATACCTAGCCGCAAACCTTAAATTAAACATGGTTGTAAAATTATACAAACCTTTGTATTTTAGCAGTACATAATGATAAATCTGACCGAAGTAAACTCCTTGATTAGCCTGCTGGACGACCCCGATCCGGAGATATACACCCATGTTCATGACAAACTGCTATCCTACGGCCCTGAGGCGGTGGCCTATCTTGAGTCGGCCTTTGAGCAGGCGTTTGACCCTATACAACAAGACCGCATTGCCGGCCTGGTGCATGAGATCCAATTCGGTGTAATAAAGAACGACCTGAAACTGTGGTATCAAGGTGGAGCTTTTGATCTGTTGCAGGGCATATTAACCATTAACCGGTACCAATATCCTGATCTTGATGAACAAAAAATCATCAATCAATTAGAATCTATTAAGCGCGATATTTGGATACAGATGATGAACGAAGCAAGCCCGGTTGAGCAGGTTAAGCTTATTAATCATGTATTTTACCACATGTATGGCTTCGGCGGCAACACCACTAATCATCAAGATCCGCAAAATAGTTACCTAAGCCAGGTAATGGAGACAAAAAAAGGCAACCAAATAACACTGGCCATCATTTACTCCATTATAGCCCAAAAATTAGATATACCTGTGTATGGCGTTAACCTGCCGCAGCACTTTATACTGGCCTACGTTGATGAAAGCCAGGAGGACGAATTTGAAAGCGGTATTTTATTTTATATAAACGCCTTTAACAAAGGTTTCATTTTTGGCCGCCGCGATGTGGACATGTTTTTAAAGCAGCTTAACCTAACTTTTGACAAACAGTTTTATGAGCCCTGTTCAAACGCCGAAATTATTAAACGGGTACTGCGCAATCTCATCAGCGCGTATGAGCATCTTGGTTCGGCCGAAAAGGTTGATGAGCTGAATGAGCTGCTTGCTATTTTAGCCTGACATATATATATCTAATGAAAAGATATTTTTTACTGCTGTTAATGGCCGTCCAAACCGCTGCCTTTGCCCAGTTTAAACTAAATGGTAAAATAACACACTATACCGGTGGTGCCGATGTGAGGATCAATATACCTGTAGTATGTGGCTTCTTTGATCAAAACTCCATACGTATCCCGGTAACTAAAGACGGCTCTTTCAGTATCACGCTGCCCATAAAAAGCCAAAAATTTGGGCACCTATTTTTTAATGCTGATAATTATCCACTATTATTAAACAGCAATAAGACACTTACAGTTAATCTGGATGCCAATACTAAAGGGTTAAAATTTATAACCGGTTCGGCTTTGCCAGAGAATACTTTGCTACATAGCACAAACCCTAGCGAGTATCCGATATTTTTACAGGACGACAAATATACCCGACTTGATTTAAACGCGCTTAACATCCAATTACTTAAACCTTATTTAGCTGCCCGCGATAGGAAGATAGCCCTGGTAAACAAATCAACCATAAGCGCTGCAGATAAAAAAATGATTGCAGCCGAACTTAGATATATCGCCTATAACTATCTGCACGAGTTAACAGATTTGAGCGCAGAGAACCCTGCTGCATTGAACAAGCTGGTAGCCGATATCTATAGCAAAGCCCCCATAAAACCCGAAGTTATGCCCGCGGGGCCGCAGTATTACATATTTG
>JAZKDS010000195.1:0-6534 GCA_040387455.1 Bacteroidota bacterium | reverse complement strand
TCAGTTAGAAACAGCACTTAATGAAACCATATACCTATTAAAAGGTGTTGATGAAAAAAACATCAACAAAACACCTTTTGAAGGCAGCTGGACAGCGGCACAGGTGGGCAGGCACTTATATAAATCAGGGGTGGGGAGCGATGCCCTTTTTGCCGCAACGGGAGAGCAGGCAAAAAGGCCGCCCGATGCCGGAGTAGAGGGACTGCGCAATATGTTTATGAATTTTGAGGTTAAAATGAAATCGCCTGATTTTATTATGCCGGAAGATAAGCCGTTTAAAAAAGAACCGCTTATAAATTCATTAGCTGAAGTAAAGAATAAGATGATTGGGGCTATTAAAAAGGCCGACCTGAACCAGGTTGCTCAATTACCACCCGGCCATCCGTTTTATGGCAGTACCAAGCTAGAGCTGGTACATTTTTATACCTATCATACCCTTAGGCACAACCACCAGATTGAAAAGATAAAAGCTATTGTAATAAATTAATACGCTTGATGGCGCAGGGGCTTATAATTTATCATTTTGCTTACCATGCCATACAATTCGGGTAGTTTTTGTTTGAATTCTTGTGGGGTTTCAAAAAAATGCTCCAATACCACAGCCATAAATTCATGGTTGTTGGTATAGGCATACTCTCTAAGGTATTCCAAAGCTATGAGTTTATTTCTGTTATCGGCATGATCAAGGTAGTCGAGCAATTTTTCAAACATATCGGCATATACCATACCCGATGCGCCGGGGCGGGTTACACCTGTACAGTTTAGATGCAGTACGTGTGCAAATTCGTGCAGGCCAAGGTTTAGGTTATCATTCTCAAAGGCAAGGCCTTCTTCAAAATGCTTCCAGCTAAAAACCACGGCTTTAACCATAGGGTTAAATTCGCCTTTATGCATGTTGCCGTTGCGCGATTCAAAAATATCAGGATAAATAATAATGGCTTCAAATATTTGAGGCAGGTAGCTGCGCATCCCAAAGGTTAGCATTACCCAGGTTGCAGCAATTTTTAGTGCCATATCGGGCGTGGCGTCAAGCCCATTGCGGCCTATAAATTTATATTTCAATATAAAACGGTGCACCCTGTGCCGAAAGTATTTTTTTTGACTTTCCGACAGTTTTCTGTAAAAGGAGAACTCTTTTTCGAGCATATAGCTTTCGTCAGGGCGCAGCTCTTTTCGCACCGGATAAAAATGCACATAAATTGGCTTGTTAAATGCAAGGAGGTAAACCGATTCTATAAGGTTGAATATGACATAGAATGTGCCGGTAATAAATAATAATACCGATGCCAGTACAATTAAAGCGGTAAAAATAATGGCTACGGTTTCTCCCATACAAATGCTTTTGGTCTGTAAATAAGATTATAAATGTAATATCCCTATGCAAAATACAACAGTATATGCATAGGGATATATATTTTGCATCTTTAGTTATTTTTTGTAAGAAAGTATACCCTGCTTAAGTATTTGCCCAAAGTTATACATGTCTTGATAAGAACAGTATAATGGCACCGGCGCCAGGCGGATAACGTTAGGCTCGCGCCAATCGGTAATTACACCCGCTCTCATAAGGTACTCAAATAACGAGCGGCCTTCGCCATGCAAAAATACCGATAGCTGGCAGGCACGTTCTTTAGGTTCCGCTGGGGTAATTATCTCAAAGTGGCCGTTAACCTCACGGTCTATTTCGTGCAGTATAAACTCAAGGTATGATGTAATATGGTCACGTTTTTGTATCAGGGCCGGCATACCTATTTCGTCAAACATTTCAACCGAAGCCAGGTAGGGCGCTAAAGACAGTATGGGCAGGTTGCTTATTTGCCAACCTTCGGCTCCACGAACCGGATCAAAATTAGGTTCCATTAAAAAACGGCGTTCTTTGTTATGACCCCACCAGCCTGAAAAACGAGGCAGGTCAAGGTCGTTATGGTGCATTTCATGCACAAAAAGACCACTGGCGTTACCCGGGCCGCTGTTCATGTATTTATAGCTGCACCATGCTGCAAAATCTACATTCCAGTCGTGCAGTTCAAGTTCTATGTTACCGGCAGCATGGGCAAGGTCCCAGCCCACATAGGCACCGGCATCCTGTCCTGCTTTAGTAATGGTTTTCATGTCAAAAACCTGTCCTGTATAATAGTTTACACCGCCAATTAATACTAATGCCAGTTCATCACCTGCCTGGTTTATGGTTGCCAAAACATCTTCAAGGCGGATGTTGTGCTCGCCCGGGCGGCGCTTAATTTCAATAATAGCGTCATCGGGATCATAGCCATGGAAGCGCACCTGGCTTTTTATCATGTATTGATCGCTGGGAAATGCTTTTTCTTCGCAGATAATTTTAAAACGCTTGGCCGTAGGCTGGTAAAAGCTTACCATAAGCAGGTGCAGGTTAACGGTAAGGGTATTCATAACCGTAACTTCTGTAGGCAATGCACCCACAATTTTACTTAGCGGGCGGGCAAAGCGCTCCTGATAATCCCACCACGGTTTATCGGCATAAAAGTGGCCTTCTACAGCCAGTTTTGCCCAGTCGTCCATAACCTCATCTACATAGGCTTTGGTGCGTTTGGGCTGTAGCCCAAGGGAGTTGCCGGTAAAGTAAATAACCTGTTTGCCGTTTACGTGAGGGAACAAAAATTCATCCCTGTATTTTGCCAGCTTGTCTTTAGCGTCAAGCTGTTGTGCGAATTCGAGTGTGTTTAAAAATTCCATCTGTGTTGTTAGTCTGCCGTAAAAATACGGATTTAGCAAAAAATACGGAATATAAATTTAAAGCTTTATTTAAAAAGCAAAACCCGAAGCAAAAACTTCGGGTTTAATCTATAATGTTAAATGTATTATCTTGTTAATCTACCAATAATCCGGCCCTTTTAAGCAGTGCGTCCGGTTTAGGTTCCTGCCCACGGAAACGCTTGTACAGTTCCATAGGATGCTCAGTGCCTCCCTTGCTTAATACAAACTCTTTGAATTTGGTAGCGGTTTCTTTGTCAAAGATACCTTTTTCCTGAAAGACCTCAAAGGCGTCGGCATCCAGCACTTCGGCCCACTTGTAGCTGTAGTATCCTGAAGAATACCCGCCCTGAAAAATGTGGCTAAACGCTGTGCTCATGGCATTTTCCTTCACGTCAGGGTATAAAGTTGTAGCGGCAAACTGCTGCGTTTCAAAATCTTTAAGGCTTGTAATGTGGTTAGGGTCTTCGCTGTGCCAGCCCATGTCCAGCAGGCCAAAACTCAATTGGCGCAGGGTAGCCATGCCCTCCTGAAAGCTGGCGCTCTCTTTTATTTTTTTGATATACTCAATAGGAATGATCTCATTAGTTTGATAATGGTGTGCAAAAAGTGCCAGTGCTTCCGGCTCATAGCACCAGTTTTCCATAACCTGGCTTGGCAGTTCTACAAAATCCCAAAACACGCTGGTACCGCTAAGACTTGGATATACCGTGTTGGCCAGCATGCCGTGCAGCGCGTGCCCAAACTCATGAAACAGCGTGGTTACCTCATTAAATGTAAGCAACGACGGCTTGCTGCCCGTGGGCTTGGTAAAATTGCACACAATGCTAACGTGCGGACGTTCGTTAACGCCATCTATAACATACTGTGGTTTAAACGAAGTCATCCAGGCACCGTTGCGCTTACCCTTACGTGGAAAGAAATCAGCATAAAAGATGGCTACTAGGTCACCGTTTTCATCTTTAACCTCATACGTTGTAACGTCTTTATGGTATACGTCTATATCTTTAACTTCTTCAAACGTAAGCCCGAATAGCTTATTGGCCACCGTAAATGCACCGTTAAGTACATTTTCCAGCTTAAAGTAAGGCTTTAGCTTTTCGTCGTCAAGGTTAAATAATTTTTGTTTTAGCTTTTCGCTGTAGTAGGCACCATCCCATTTTTCCAGCTGGTCTATGCCGTCAAGTTCCTTAGCAAAAGCGGTAAGTTGGGCAAACTCTTTCTCGGCAGCAGGCTTGGCTTTGGCCAGCAAATCATTAAGGAATGATTTTACCTTATCCGGGTTTTCGGCCATGCGCTCTTCTAATACAAAGTTAGCATGCGATGCATATCCTAACAAGTTAGCACGCTCATGGCGTAGCTTTACTATTTGTAATACAATGGCTTCGTTATCAAACTCATTCTTTTGGAAACCTTTTGCTCCAAACGCCAGTACCATTTTTTTGCGGAGCTCGCGGTTATCGGCATAGGTTACAAAAGGTATATAGCTGGGGTAATCCAGTGTAAATATCCAGCCTTCTTTTTCAAGACTAACAGCCAGTTCTTTAGCGGCTTCAACAGTTCCTTCGGGCAGGCCGACAAGGTCTTTATCATTAGTTATATGCAGTTGAAACGCATGTGCTTCAGACAGTACATTCTCGCCAAACTCCAGGCTAAGTTTACTCAGCTCTTTGTCAATTTCGCGAAGCCTGTTCTTTTTATCCTCCGGCAGGTTAGCACCGTTACGGCTAAAGCTTTTGTATTGTTTGTCTAAAAGGGTGGTTTGCTCCGGAGTAAGGTTCAGGTTGTCTTTTTGCTCATAAACAGCTTTAACACGTTTAAATAAATCGGCATTAAGGCGAATGTCGTTGCCAAATTCTGATAGTAGCGGAGAAATTTCTTGCGCAATCTTCTGAATATCATCATTGGTTTCTGCAGAATGCAGGTTAAAGAAAATGCTCGAAATGCGGTCCAGGTTTTCCCCACTGTAGCTCATGGCTGCAATGGTATTTTTAAAAGATGGTGCTTCGGGGTTATTAACTATGCCGTCAATTTCTTTACGTGCTTTTTCTATACCTTCTGTAAAAGCAGGCATAAAATCCGGGGTAGTTATTCCGCTAAAAGGTGCGGTATCGTGTTTAGTGGTAAATTTTTGTGTAAGTATGTTCATTTGAGATGTTTCGATTATGAAAGTAATCTAATTTTTAAGCGAATCAACAGCTATCTTCTCAAAGTAAATGGTGTCGGTTGAAAAACGTGCGTTGTTATAATTTTGGGCACCCATATCAACACCTTTAACTTCCTCGATACTTTTAAAATTTGAGGCAACCCTTTCAATGCGAATGGTATCGGTAAAAGGGCGCATTTTAGTATTGTAATTTTGCGCCTCCATACTGGTGCTCTCCACTTCGTTTAAAGCCTTGAAATTTGATGCTGATGCAACTTCATTCTGGCTTTTACAGCTAATAACCACTAATAGTATAGCGGCAAGAATTACAATATATTTCATAACTATTTATTTTTTAAGGTTTACAGATGCCTTGTTTACAGCATCTTTTAGCCCAAGTTTGTAAGCAATTATTTTAGCCTGAACAAGCTTGTCCTGGCTGCCCAGTATTTGTGCGGCCAGTATACCGGCATTTTTAGCGCCGTTAAGCGCTACTGTTGCAACAGGCACGCCTCCCGGCATTTGCAATATTGAGAGTACGCTGTCCCACCCATCTATGCTGTTGCTTGATTTTACAGGTACACCTATTACCGGTAGTGGGCTCATACTGGCCACCATGCCCGGTAAATGTGCAGCGCCGCCTGCACCTGCAATAATAACGTTTATGCCGTTTATGTGCGCTGTAGTGCTAAATTCAAACAGCTTCTCGGGCGTACGGTGTGCCGATACAATATCTACGTGGGTTTCAATGCCAAATTCGGCTAATATATCTATGGCATCCTGCATAACCGGCATATCGCTTATGCTGCCCATAATTACTGCTACTTTCATAATTTGAGTTGTTTGTTATAGGTTAGCAGCAAAAGCTTCAACAGGCTCAGGCTGACTGCGATTGTTTACTGAATACTAATTACTTTTATACTGTTTTTAACTTCTTCGGCTATACGTCTGGCTTCGGTAATGTCTTGGTTTACAATAGTTACATGCCCCATTTTCCTGAACGGGCGTGTTTGCTTTTTACCATAAATATGTGGTGTAACACCATCCTGGCCTAATATCTTTTCTATATTTTGATAAACCACGTTACCGTTATAACCTTCGGCACCCACTAAGTTAACCATAATTCCGGCAACTTTGCTATCGGTATTGCCCAGTGGCAGGTTTAAAATAGCACGCAAATGCTGTTCGAACTGGCTGGTGTAGCTGGCTTCAATACTATAATGACCGCTGTTGTGTGGTCTTGGGGCAACTTCATTAATCAGTATCTCGTCATCTTCCGTCTGGAACATCTCTACTGCAAGCAGGCCCACGTGGTTAAAAGCTTCAGATACGCGTAAGGCTATGGCACGGGCTTTTTTGGCTACGGTATCATCTATACGGGCAGGGCAAATAACATATTCTACCTGGTTCGCTTCGGGGTGAAACTCCATCTCTACAACCGGATATGTCTTGATTTCTCCTGAAGGATTACGGGTTACAATTACGGCAAGCTCGTTTTTAAACGGTACCATAGTTTCTGCAATACACTCAACATCAGGTAGTCCGATAAAGCTTTCGGCGTTGCGGATCACCTTAACGCCATTGCCGTCATAACCGCCTTCGGTACTTTTCCACACAAAGGGTAAAGTAACCTGATTATTGCTAACAGCTTGTTGTAG
>JAZKDS010000194.1:5760-15289 GCA_040387455.1 Bacteroidota bacterium | reverse complement strand
TCCGTTTTACATAAGTATAATTATTGCCATACTGCTTATTATAATGCTGGCCAATAAAATAAAGGTGGCCTATCCGGTATTGTTAGTACTGGCAGGGCTTGGCATAAGTTTTATACCGGGTATTCCTACGCTGCACATTGAGTCTGAACTGATATTTATTATATTCCTGCCGCCGCTTTTATATGAGGCTGCCTGGGCAATATCATGGAAAGAACTGTGGAAATGGCGGCGCATAATAACCAGCTTTGCTTTTTTGGTGGTATTCTTTACGGCATTGTCTGTAGCACTGGTAGCAAATTATTTTATTCCCGGATTTTCGCTTGCATTAGGCTTTTTGCTGGGCGGCATAGTATCGCCACCAGATGCGGTTAGTGCCGGGGCCATACTTAGGTTTGTTAAGGTGCCAAGGCGTTTTTCGTCTATTTTAGAGGGCGAAAGCCTGCTTAATGATGCATCATCGCTTATAATTTTCAGGTTTGCATTTATTGCAGTTGCAACAGGCCAGTTTATATGGTATGATGCAGCGCTTAGTTTTAGCTGGATGGTTTTTGGAGGTGTACTAATAGGCGTGGGCGTGGGCTATGCTATAATGAAAGGGCATAAGTACCTGCCTACCAATACTAATATAGATATTGTACTGAGTATTATTACACCTTATATAATGTATATTGTGGCAGAAGAGTTGCACAGTTCTGGTGTGCTTGCCGTGGTTAGTGGCGGCCTTTTGCTATCTAACAACAGGCTTTCCTTTTTAAGTAGTAGCTCGCGCCTAAGAGGGGTAAACGTTTGGGAAAGTCTTACGTTTGTACTCAATGGCCTGGTGTTTATGTTTATTGGCCTCGACCTGCCCGAAATTACAGAGGGATTGCAGGAAACAGGTATATGGCAGGCAATAGGCTATGGCCTGCTGGTTACACTTGTATTAGTAGTTGCAAGGCTTATATCGGCCTATGCGGCGGTCATAGTAACCCTGGTTGCCCGCAATTTTATAACCGTAGCCGATGCCGCCCATCCGGGGTACAGGGTACCCTTACTATTAGGCTGGTCGGGTATGCGCGGTGTGGTATCATTAGCCGCGGCGCTATCAATCCCTGTGCAAATGGAAGATGGTTCGGCATTTCCGCAGCGCAACCTCATATTGTTTATAACCTTTATTGTTATTCTTACAACATTAGTAATTCAGGGACTTACCCTGCCCTGGCTGATAAAAAAAATCCATATTCCGGATCCGGACTATATAATGCCTGATGATGAAATGTACAATAAAGTAAGGCGCCACCTTTCTACCCAGGCACTTGCTTATATAAAGGAGAATTATAGTGCACAATTAGAAAGCCAGCTTGTTTTACAGCAAATTGCAGCAAAGTGGGAGGGCAGCCAGTTATCTGAAGCTAATGAAGCAGTAATGGATAATGAGGCTAAAGAAGTGTATCGGGATGTGCTGAACAAGCAACGCGAATGGCTTATTGCCAAAAATAAGGGCTATAATATTGATGAAGAAATTGTGCGAAAGCATTTACTTTACCTTGATATTGAAGAAGAAAAGCTGACACTATTATAGTTGTGTTTCGGTTATACTATATTGTTTTAAAGCTTCTTCAAGTTTTGCTATAATACGCTTCCTGAAATTAAGAGGGGCTAAAACATTAATGCCGCACCCAAAGCCAAGCACCAGGCGCTCAAACTCGTAATTTACTTTTAATAAAAGGCTTATTATGATACTGCCATCTTCATTTTGCTGCTCTATAACCTGCGATGCATGAAAAGGTTTGGTAATAACATAAGGCGCATTACCGGCATCAATCCAAAGTTGTATTTTTTGAGCCCTTAGCCCTTCGTTAACCGTTACGCCTATTACATCTTTATAAAAATGCTCGGCATCAAAATCTTCGTCCTGAAACGGCAGGGTAAAATCAAAATCTATGTTTATTATCCTGTCTAACGCCAGGTTAGATACAGAGCGGCTGCCTTTTTTTCGGCCCACTAAAAACCAGCGGTTGTTAAACTCCTTTAGTACAAAAGGGGTAAAAATAAACTTGTTTTCAACAGTAGATTTAAACGATTTATAGGTAATAATCACCATTACCTTTTTTATAATGGCCTGATACAATACATCCAGAAAATGAAGCCCTTTTAACCCTTCATTCTTATCGAGGTAAATAACAGGTTTTGTATGCGATTTCTCGGCATATATCTTGTCTTCAAGACGTTGTAAAATATCAGAGACATCGCTAAACAATGAGAAATCCTTAAATTGCTTAAGCATCGATACGGTTTCGGTCAGCACGTTGATGTCGGTTTCCGTTAGCGGAATATCAGTAATAGAATAGCCTTCATCATCATACCGGTAATACTTTTTGTCATATACTACTATAGGGGCGTTGTAGCCCAATTTTTCACTTCGCATAAGCTGTATGTCCAGCTGAGTGGTGCGCTTGCTTATGGTATTTTCTTTACCTTCATATTCAAACAGCGCATCAGAGCAGGCTTCCATAAGGTCTTCAAGTGTCCATTGGCGGTAATGATTTTGCAGGCATTTATCGATGGTTTTATAGCGTATGAGCGCGTTTTTATTTTGAGACATGAATATTTAAATAAAATTTTACAGCTAAATGTAATTATTTATTTTACTACGCAAAATCATTGCGCAGTACACTGGGCATCTTTGTAATGTTAAAATAAACCACAAAATTATGAGCACACAAATTAACGGAAACGACCTGATAGCATTAGGCTATACCGAAGGATCTATTTTAGGCATTGCATTAAAAATTAACCGTGGGCGCAATGGTTATACCCGTGAGCAGATGCTACAGCATTATGCCGATGTTTTAGCAGCACCCGAAACCTATTTAGATAATAAAGTATTTGGAAAATTAGCCGTTGCCATGATAGAAAAGGCGAATGAAAAGCCTGAAGATTTTATAACGCTTAACCAAAATCCACAGCCTTATGCGGTGTATGGAGCCAGCCATATAGAAGAAGGAGCCATTAAACAAATGGAAGTTGCCATGCAGCTGCCTGTTACTGTGGCGGGTGCCCTTATGCCCGATGCCCACCAGGGTTATGGCCTGCCTATAGGCGGAGTTTTAGCTACTAAAAATGCCATTATACCTTATGGTGTGGGTGTAGATATTGGTTGTAGGATGGCACTATCTGTATATGATGTACCCGGAGAATTTTATTTTGAGAACGAACATAAGTTTAAAAGGGAGCTGATTGCCCATTCTAAATTTGGCGCAGGCCACGGCTATAACGGGCAATACAAATCTGACCATGCAGTGCTGCAGGATACCGGCTTTGATATAAATCCGTTTGTAAAGAACCTAAAAGATAAAGCATGGTCGCAACTGGGCACATCGGGTGGGGGTAACCACTTTGTGGAGTTTGGCATACTGGAGTTTGAAAAAGACGATGCTATACTAAACATTCCTAAAGGCAGGTATGTGGCCTTGCTTACACACTCAGGTTCTCGCGGTTTTGGTGCTACCATTGCGGGGCACTACACCAAGCTGGCTAAAGAGGTTTGCAAATTGCCGGAAGCTGCCAGAAACCTTGCCTACCTGGATATGAACACTCAACTGGGCCAGGAATACTGGTTAGCCATGAACCTTGCGGGCGATTATGCATCGGCGTGCCATGAAATAATTCATAACAAAATGGAAAAGGCACTGGGTGCAACGGTATTAGCCAAGGTAGAAAACCACCATAACTTTGCCTGGAAAGAACAATACAACTGCGAAGAAGTAATTGTACACCGTAAGGGCGCTACGCCTGCCGCCAAGGGTGTTATGGGTATTATTCCCGGTAGTATGACGGCACCCGGCTTTTTAGTAAGAGGTAAGGGCGAGGCAGATGCGCTTAACTCGGCATCGCATGGTGCAGGCAGGCTAATGAGCCGAACTAAAGCCATAAACAGTATTACTAAAAACGATATGCAGGCCATATTAAAAGATCATGGTGTTACCCTTATAGGCGCAGGCCTTGATGAGGCTCCAATGGCTTATAAAGACATTAATATGGTAATGGCATCGCAGCAGGAGCTGGTAGATGTTGTGGCTAAGTTTACCCCTAAAATGGTGCGTATGGCCGATGATGGCAGCCGTGAAGATTAGAAATAGAGTTCATTAAAAACTGTACACAACTGTTGTGTGCAGTTTTTTAAATTATCGATATAAATAAAGGACGGCTTGTTACTTGTAAATATTTTTTTACTTTTGTTACCGAAATGAAACACAATAACATACATACAAGCATGCTTTTTAGCATAAACACCAACCGTCAGGATGCATATCTTCCGTCTGGACGTTATGGATGCAGTATGTATTATACAGTTTTAAAAGGTAATTTGTAGTTACAATTTAACGATATATACATTAAAGCGTCCTGATAACAGGGCGCTTTTTTTGTTTAGGGCTATGCAAAAACAACAAGAACAGAGTAATACTAAAAAATAATAAAAAAAATAAACGTAAAATGTTTAATGATTAACCAAAATACCGAGATATAAACCTTGAAAAGTAATTGGATGAGAGACAGTCATTTAATACAAAACCATACCCTGCAGCAATTGCGGACAGGCATATCTATGGTTTTAATTTGTGGTAAGTAATTGATAGTCAGTAAAATAATTAAAAAATAAATTTGGAAATTAGTTTTTTTCGTATTTATCTTTGCCCCGGAAATAACAACAACACCACAACGGCATTACAACCTTAAAAAATAAATCATGCTTAAGTTTAGCAATATATATAACAACATAAGCCTTAACCCAATGGGGGATAGCGCACTACTAAGCCCGGACTTTTATCCGGATAAACAACACAGGTGTATAAACACATGATGGGATAGCCATATCTTATAATGTTACGAAGCACCTTTAACCGGGTGCTTTTTTTATGCCCAAAATTTAAAGATCTTATAGCTTAACCGGTAGATCAGCTAACTGTTAATTAGAAGGTTACATGTTCAAGTCCTGTTAAGAACGCAGATGTTCTTTAGAAAGGAACAAGGCTCATTGGGGTAGTGGCTAACCTTCCCGACTGTCTCTCGGGAGAAACGGGTTCGATTCCCGTATGAGCCGCAAAATCTGGGAAGATAACGGTGGTTGTTTACCTGCTTTGGATGCAGGGGGTCGTAGGTTCGAATCCTGCTTCCCGGACAAAAAAAAATGGGAGTACGCCAAAGTAGGAGAGTTGGGGCAGACTGTAAATCTGTTGTTTAGGTACTGAGCAGGTTCGAATCCTGCTACTTCCACAAATTGCAGGAATGGCGGAACGGTATACGCGGTTGATTTAGGATCAGTATTTTGGGAGTTCGAATCTCCCTTCCTGTACAAATTTAAGGAACGGTGGTGTACAAGGTGTTGCACGCTTGTTTGAAGCACAAGAGGTACCTGTTCAATTCAGGTCTGTTCCACAATAAAAACGAAGTTTAATTTTAAAACCATGTAATCATGAAACAGGACATTTTAAAACGATTTTTGACCAATACCGACGAAACAGGCCGCTTTTTAATGAAGTCGAGGCATACCGGTATAATCTATTTTGTTGAGCCTATTTATAATGGCAAAACCCCTGAATGGGGCGACCTGGATCCGGCTACTAAAAAAATTACGGGTAGTTATGGCTCTAAATATACAGGTGCCGTTACTAAAAAGCAATCGCTTATTACCGAAGAAAACGGTTTTGTGAACATAGGCTACTTTAAAGGCAGCCCCTTTGGCGAAATAGACCGGCGCGACCGAGAGCACCAGCAAAGCATGGGGCTTGTAATGTAAGTTATATTGGCCTGGCAGTGGCAGTTTTTTACGTTGGCCAGGCTGATATTTAATAAAATAAGTAAAAAAGATAGTATTTGATTTTACTGCGCAAAATGGTTGCGCAGGTGGTTTTGAATATTTGTTTCAGATAAAACAAACAACCATGAAGACAATTAAAATATACTGTAAAGCCTGTGGTGTGGCGCTTACCGATGCTCTTGAAGAAGTGAAAGAGCAAAACTTACGTTTTGATGATGGTGAAGCCCTTCTTAACAAAGGTCAGTTTGGTGAAGTGGCCCACAACAATCTTGAGCATTTTGCAATATCACGTTATGAAGGAAATATGCTTGACCATACAGAATCACTCCGTTTTCAGGGATGCTGTGGCAGCTCAGGCTCAAATGGCTATAACAAGCTTTGTATAAATAGCCATGAAGTGGGTACAGAGGTTTCAGACTGCTGGACACCCCATTACATAGCAATAGACAAAGAGAAGGTTATAGCAAAAGAAATAAAAAATTAAATAAAGATATCAGGCAGGTCCAGTTGGGTGTTTCTGTATAGCACTATTGCAGGATGCTTTGCCTTTGCGGGTATTGGGTTTTTCTGTCCAACCTGATCTGGAGGTTTGTGGTGTTTTCCAAAAAACGCTACCATTTATTCTATGGGTCGTGGGTTCGAATCCCACTCACAATTAAGATATGTGATAGTTCAGTCCGGTTAGAACAATAGAAAGTTAGGTTCGATTCCTACACCGGGCAACCGGTCTGACAATGGATGTCAAATTATAGACTGTAAATCTGTAATCAAAGTAGCATAAACTTTTAAAAGAAATGCGCCCGGGAAAATGGGTTTGTGGCCGTCAGTAAAGCGGTTCCTCAACGTTTTTCACTCGTGGTTGGCCCGCAAATATTGCCGTGTATGCAAACAGGGGTTAGTTACCTGCCCGCAGGATAAAAGCAAGGCTATGGCCAGGGCTTTTTGCAATGCACGCACACACTTGCCCCCAATTGTATACAAGCTTTGTTTCCGCTGTGCCGCGAGGAGGGCTGCAAGCCGTTTTCCTTTTTTTAAATGTTGAATTATAAAATAATAAAGTTATGATTAAAGTAGTACACATAAACGCATACCAGGCAGGACTGGTATTTAAAAATAAAAAACTGGTAACCGTTTTGCATGAAGGAGATTACTGGCTATTTAGCAATAAGGATGTTTTAATTTATGATATGGACAAGCCTTTTTATGCTCCTGCCGAACTGAACATACTGCTGCAAAACCAGGATCTTGCCGCATTGCTGGATGTTGTAGAGGTAGCCGATAACGAAATTGCAATTCAGTTTGTAAACGGCAACTTTAAAGAAGTGCTTACACCGGGCCGGTATGTTTTTTGGAAAGGTCTGGTTAAGTACGAGTTTATTAAAGCTGATGTATCTAAACCGGAAATTACAGAGGATATTCCTGCCGTATTGTTAGACGGTTTAAGGTTGCGCACTTTTGTAAGGAAGTTTCAGGTGGCAACCCATGAAAAGGCACTGCTGTACATTAAAGGTATATTTGTGGAAAAATTAGGCGCAGGTACTTACTATTTTTGGAATAATGCCGTTACTGTCGAGGTAAAAACGGTTGACATAAGGCAGCTACAGCTTGAAATTTCGGGCCAGGAACTGCTTACTAAAGATAAGGCTGCCCTGCGCATCAACTTTTTTGTAAGGTACCAGGTTACAGATATTGTTAAGGCGCTTACAGAAAATAAAGACTTTGAAAAACAGCTTTATGTAATTATGCAGCTGGCACTAAGGGCCTTTACCGGCAGCTACACGCTTGATGAGCTTCTTGCCAGGAAAGATACCCTTGCAAAAGAAATTCTTGAAAATGTAGAAGACAAGATAACAAACCTTGGCCTTACGGCATCTGATGCCGGTATAAGGGATGTTATTTTGCCGGGCGACATGAAAGAGATTATGAACCAGGTATTAGTTGCCGAGAAAAAGGCTCAGGCCAACAGCATTATGAGGCGAGAAGAAACGGCAGCCATGCGCAGCCTGCTTAATACCGCCAAACTAATGGAGGAAAATGAAATGCTCTGGAAACTGAAAGAGATGGAATATGTTGAGAAAATTGCCGACAGGATTGGAGAAATTACTATTTCTGGAGGCGGTAACATTATAGGCCAGCTCAAAGAAATTTTTGTTAAATAAAAAACCACGGGTTCACCGTGAACCTGTGGTTTACTTAAAAATATAGTTTAAAATGAAAACCACAGATAAAATTATCATTATAGACCTTGAAGCCACGTGCTGGCAAGGTACGATACCTGCAGGGCAGGAAAACGAAATTATAGAAATTGGCCTTAGCATATTAGATACCCAAACGGGTGCAATATCTAAAAACCAGGGCATACTAGTAAAGCCGCAACGCTCAACGGTTAGCCCGTTTTGTACAGAACTGACCACCATAACCCAGGAGATGCTGGATAAGGGCGGTGTTCTTTTTAACGAAGCTATATACATGCTTGCAAAACAGTATGACCCTGAAGAGTATACCTGGGCCAGCTATGGTGCCTACGACCTTAATATGCTGCAAAAGCAGTGCAAAAAGTTTGGAGTGCCTTACCCCATGGGCAGGCAGCACATAAATGTAAAAGAGCTTTTTGCCCAGACAAAAGGGCTGGCAAAACCCACCGGTATGAACGGTGCCCTGCATATATTAAATATTCCGCTGGAGGGCACACACCACAGGGGAGTAGATGATGCAAAAAATATAGCTAAGATTTTGTACTGGTGTTTGCAAAACCAGTAGGTTATATAAAAAAGAAAGCCATTCTTTAGGAATGGCTTTCAGGCATATAAAGAAAGTTAACCCAAACTTTATATAACTAACCAAATTATATTCTTTCCATTCTTAATTTGTAGTTTACCCTTTTTTAAAGCGATAGGAATTATGGCTGTTTTTCTCGGCCCCACTTCTGTATCAGAAAAATGAGTGTGGAAAACATAATACATAGTACCTTTTTTATCATAAAACACATCGCCATGGCCTGTGCCCGGATGGTGCAGTTTTTCGGTAGAAATAAAAGGGCTGTCGCTGCTTTTTTCCCATGGGCCATAAGGGCTTGTAGCAGTAGCATAGCCTACAGCATAGTCTTTGTTCCTGAAATCATTAGCCGAATACACCAGGTAATACAGCTTATCTTTCTTAAAAACGGTTGGCCCTTCGGTAACCGTCCATTTTACCTTTTCGGTATCTTCCCAGTGCTCTGTGGCATGTATACATTCTTTTAATGTTTCCGGCTTAAGTGCACTCAGGTCGCTTTCCATTTCGGCCACAAAAATGCGATTGCCGTTATCAAGCCTTACATGGTACATATAGGCCTTACCATCTTCAAAAAAGATAAATGGGTCTATTTGCCTTACATCTGATGCAACAGCCGCGCCAGCGTTTGTAAATGGCCCTACAGGGCTATCTGCTGTGGCAATGGCTATTTGCTCATCGGCCGTATAGGCCATGTAAAATTTATTATTGTACTGAAATATTTGCGGTGCCCAAAAGCCCCATGTACCAAAACCATCGCCTTTTTTAAAAGCAAAACCATCATGCGCACCGGCAGGGCCTGCACTGACACGCCCGCGTGCGCTGCTGCGAGCGACTGCAGCAATTCGGTATGGCCTGGGAATTCCACACCAGCCGCTGCCAAGGCCTCCTTCTGGATCGGCGCAGTCACCACAGCGCGAGCGCGGCCCGTCAAGGCGGCTTCTGCCGCCCACCGTA
>JAZKDS010000194.1:0-5750 GCA_040387455.1 Bacteroidota bacterium | reverse complement strand
CTTTTGATGTATACACTAAAAAACCTTCGCCTTCAACCGTTTTACTGCCTTTTGTGCCATACAGGTAATAGGTGCCATCGTGCTCAAAAATAGTAGGGTCGGCCAGCAGCGGATTGTTATCCTGAGCGGTTAACCGCGCTACACAAAGCAGCATGCATAAGTATATATAAACTCTCATATTTATTTTTCTATACTGAATTCATATTCTGAAACCGTATGGTATTTTTTACCCGGCTCAAGCAGGATAGGGGCAAAGGCAGGCTGGTTTATTGCATCCGGAAAATGTTGGGTTTCCATGGCAAATGCAGTCCTGAACTCATCTTTAGCACCCGATTTAAAGGTGTTTTGCCCTTTCATAAAGTTACCGCTATAAAATTGCAGCCCAGGCTCCTGGGTATAAACCTTCATTACAATACCGGTTTTGTCGCCTATAACTGTAGCGGCTTGGCTCATGCTTTTGCCGCCGTTTGTAAGCGCAAAATTATGATCGTAGCCCATGCCGTTTTTAAGCTGGACATCCTCAGTCTCTATCCTTTCGCCAATGGTATGGAAAGTTGTAAAATCAAATGGGGTACCGGCTACTTTTTCTGCCTTGCCAAAGGGTATAAGGCCGCCATCTACAGGGGTGTAGGCATCGGCATTAATCATTACCTTGTGGTTTAGTACGGTGCCGCCACCTTCGCCGTTAAGGTTAAAGAAGGCGTGGTTGGTAAGGTTTACCGGCGTTTTTTTATCGGTAGTAGCTTCATAATCCATAATTACTTTCCCGCTGTCAGTTACGTTGTAAGTAACCTTAACGTTCAGGTTACCCGGAAAACCTTCTTCACCATCTACAGATGCATAGGTAAACACAAGTGTTTTATCATTAGGCTGCTCTACATTCCAAACAACATCCTGAAAGCCTTTTTTACCGCCATGCAGGCTGTTTGCGCCATTATTTAAGGGTACATGATATGTTTTGCCATCTACTGTAAAAGTACCCTTAGCAATGCGGTTACCCACACGGCCAATAGTACCGCCAAAATAAGGTTCGGTAGATTTTTGATAGGCTGCTGTGCTATTTAGGCCTACTACCACATCAGTCATTTTACCTTCTTTATTGGGTACCCAAAGGCCTACAATACGTGCTCCGTAATTAGTAAAAGCAACCGTAATATCTTTTGCTTTTATATAATACAGTCCTGTTTTTTTGCCATCAACTGTAGCGTCAAAATTTTCATTTTTTAAGTGGAAATCTGTAGTTTCTGCTTTAGCTGTAGGCTTTTCGGCTTCTTCCTGCTTTTTACCGCATGAAAAAGCTACTGTAGCACATACCATTCCGGCAGCAATAGTTTTATAAATTTTCATGAGTTTATTATTTTACGCCGTTTAGCTTTTTAATTACATTAACCTCGTCCTGACGGTATGGTGTACCATCTTTCCTGAAGATATCATGAAACCAGATATCCGGCTCAGCGCCCGTAGGTAATGGAGTATCCCATGCATAAATGGTATTGGTTTTACCGGCTACAAAACCCCAGTTTATAGCACCAATGTTTTCATTTTTAAGCAGGGTCATGTGGTTATAAAAACTGTTGTTTTTAGTACGTGCCATATACTCTGTACAAATCATGGGCCTGTCGTGTGTTTTAAGCAGGCTTATAATACGCTTGTGGTCATCTACCTGCTCATAAAAATGGTAGGTTATGATATCTGAATTTTGTGCCTGGAATGTGTTTAGCTCATAGCTGCCCCAGTTCCATAATCCAGCTGAAATAGGCTGAGACGGGTTTGCCTCACGCGCCCATTTAAATACATCTTTTAGCAATCCAAGGCTTTTTAAGCCTTTACCGCTGTTGCCCGGCTCGTTATATAAATCCCAAAGCAATATTCTTTTATCTGTACCAAAAGTCTTTAAAACGTCTTTTACATAGACTTCAAGCTCTTTGTCACCGGCATGCTCTACATCGGGGTAACCCGGGTCTTGCGCCCAACCGCTGTTATGCACACCCGGTTTAACTTCGGGTTGTTTGCCTATAGCGGGGTCCTTGTTCCAGCAATCGTCAAAAAATACAAACATGGTTTTAATACCGTGTTTATCGGCAATATCAAGATATTTACCTACACGGGTTTTAAAGCCCTTAGGGTCTGCTTTATATGCCAGGCTGTGTAAAAACACACGCATGGTATTAAAGCCAATGCCCTGTGCATAGCCCAATTCTCGGTCTATAGTAGTAGGGTCAAAAGTATCTTCCTGCCACATTTCAAGTTGGTTTATGGCTGTGCTGGGTATAAAGTTAGCGCCGCTCATCCATTTGTGCTCTGCATACCATTTATCGGCTTTTTCTTTAGTCCATTTTTGGCCTTCAGCTACTGTTACTTCTTCTGTTGTAGCCCTATTTGATGTTATGCTTATTACAGAGGCACTTAAGCTTGCTACAAGCGCCAGTGATACAAATATTTTTTTCATGTTGAATAATTTATTCTGAAGGTATTTTTAATATTTCGGTATTAGATACGGGCGTTCCCAGATTAGGGGTGCCGTTTTTGTTCCAGCTTATTTTTTGCATCCTTGGCGAGCGCTTATTGCCGCATCCTTCGCCCGGATTGTCGTTAGCATGAAATAAAATCCAGTCTTCTTTACCATCAGGCGATTTAAAGAATGAGTTATGGCCCGGTGCATATACACCATTAGCCTCGCTTTTAGCAAATATAGGCTGCTCGCTTTTTGTCCAGTTTTGCGGTACCATAGGATCTTTACCGGTAAGGCGCAACATGCCAAGGGCATAAAAATCGGTCCAGCATCCGCTTGCAGAATATATTATAAATGCATCTTTGCCATGCTGTAAAAACTGAGGGCCTTCGTTTACATTTACATGCGGCGGGTTAACTTCATCATTCAGGTCGCCCTGCATTTCCCAGTTGTAATCAGGCTGAGATAAAAGTACACGGTTGCCCTCTATTGTCCATGGATTAGACATTTTTGCAATGTAAATGTTTTGCTGCGTGTTGGTGTCGCCTTCCCAGCCGCTCCATATCATGTACTGCTGCTTGTTATAAAAGAATACATTGCCATCAATAGCCCAGCGGTCTATAGATGCTGCAACTTTACCTTTAAACTCCCAGGTGCCGCTAAAAGGGTCTTCGGATGCGTTTTCGAGCACATACATGCGGTGTCCGTTATTGTGGCCGCCATCGGCAGCAAAATATACATACCATTTGTTGTTTATAAAGTGAAACCCCAAAATATGGGCACATGTGCGATTTTTTTTTTGAAGTTTTTAAGATTATATTGACGGATCCCCGTTTTTTTTATTTTTTTTTTAATATATTTATTAAGAAATTAGATAAATTTCATTCATGTAAAGGAAATTTTTTTTTTAAAGAAAATATCTGAACTTACACATTTCATTAAAATTATACAAAAATAAAATAAAAAAAATATATACAAAGTCATTTTACTCATTTAGTTCTAACATAGATAAATTAGCGACGTTCTTTTTGTATCTTCTGCTTTTTTTTAATTTAGATTTCGGTGGTTTCATCACTTCAACATGTTTTTCTTCATCATTTTCCAATGAAATTACATTGCTTTCTAACATAGATAAATTAGCGACGTTCTTTTTGCTTTTCAAATCAACAGATTTTATAGAAGACGGTTTCTCAGTATTAGGTACTCTTGGTTGTTCAATCTTACGTATATTCAAAATGTGACGTTTATTCTCTTCAAAAGTAGATAAAACATCCTTCTCTCTATCAATAATATTAATATTATTACCAAACCAATAACTTGAAAACAACCTGTAATGTAAAACTGATCCAGTAATCTCTGCCACTTTAAGTGCACCAACACAAGGAAAACCCATTGAAGAATTGTGAGTACAAGAACATTGCAAAAAGAGAGTTTTGATATATTGATCTTCAGAATTAGAAATAATTCTTGGAATACCAGTACGAGTAAAACATGCTACGTTACATTGTTTTTCTGCCATTGGTAATTTTGGAATGAATCTCTTATCTCGAATACAATCTAAACATGCAACTCTGGTCTTTCCTTTTACATGTCGAACAATTCCACCACATGATCCATGAAACCATTTCCCGCAATAATGTGATAGTAAGTTATTTGGCACACTTAATTCTCCATCCACCACTCCACATTGTATCCATTCGACTTGCCAACTTGGTATTCCTAGTTTTGCATTATTGTGCTCATATTCTCGTAGGTAAAGAACAGCTTTTTGATGCGATTCTAATTCCGTAAATTCCTTAAGATACAAACAATACATGTTCTCATAAGTTGCAATACAACTTGTTAAGGTTCCTACAGTTGAATTAGAACGAGTATTTTCTTTGGGAAGTCCAAACCCTAATGCAAAACAAAGTCTTCTAAGATCTTGATTATTGGAATACATTTTCTTCCAATTCTTAGGTAATCTAAATGGTAACATTCCTGCAATACGTTTCTCCGTATCTACTTCTTTCTCACCACAAACAGAACAAAGACTTATACCAAGATCAACATGTTCTTTCAATGCTAATAAAGATGCAAATTTTATTGTATCTTCAACAGGAGGAATTAATTCAACAGTTACAACATGCTCTGTGGCCTGTTCTCCGTGCATTACGTTCTTAAATTTATATGTTGTAACCTCATTCACACGGTCGTATTCTATCAATTTGGTTGTTCCAACTTCTCCTCCTATTTCTAGTAACCTATCTACACCATAACAAGATAAAAAATTCATCACAGAAGGTACAACAAAACCATGCATAGTGTTTGATGAAAGCTCCACAATTAGCTTTTCCTTCTTTTCAGCTCTTTTAAGATGTGTTTGAAGCTTTTCCAACACAATTTGATCTGTAAGTATTAATAATTGTGTTAAACTTCTATTACTAGATTTTGATGATGCATACAAAGCATTAATAGACTCTGCAATACTGGTAGTTTCAAATACTTGTGCAAAAAGTGTTTTCTTTACCCAAAGATTTGCCCAAAGCTGTATTTTAGAATATACATTCTTCTCTAAATATGAAACAAATTTGACTTTATCCTTATAAAACTCGATAAACTCCTTCCATTTCAATCCCAAAATCTCTAAGCTTTCAGAATCTGCACATGCATAAAATAAACGCTTTATATAAGATGTATCTGTGACTCCACAATAATATGCATTTCTTTCAATGGTCTTGCACAAATGCCATTTACAAATAATCACATTACATTCAATATTCTTTGCTGCTTTGAACTCTTCTAATGCGTCAAACATCTTCGCATCTCCATCAATTACAATAGTACGAGGAAACATTTTGTAGCATTCATAGAAACAATCTAAAAGCCAAATATAGTCTTTTTTTTCTTCATGCTCAGTTGCAGAAATAGCAACAGGAATAACAACATTTTCATTTGTTAAGGCAACGAATAGTTGTACTGGGTATAAAGCATTGTTTTTTCCATATGTTGCATCAAGAGCCAAAAAAAATCGACCAAATAATTCAAATCCTTTCTTCATATTATTAAAAACAACAAAAAAACTCTTCAAGAACTTCTTCTCATCACCATAATTAGAGTTTTGTGTTCTAACAAAATGTAAATCTAATTTAGATAAATTTGACAAAACTGAAACTATATTATCTGGATCATTTCTCTGCAAAACATTAAATAAAGAAGAAACTTCTTGCTTTGTCCATGTTAATTCAATATTCATAGAACTTGCTTTAGATTTTGAAACTTCAAATGCTTGTCCTGCACTTATTTCACTTCTCCATAA
>JAZKDS010000193.1:7855-12635 GCA_040387455.1 Bacteroidota bacterium | reverse complement strand
ATTCCGCTTTTCCAAACTTTTTAATCCCTTTTTTTTGAGGTTTCTTTTAATAACATCTTAACACTCTGTTAACCTGAACGTTGTTATATAAAGTTTTTTTGAAAGAATTTTAATAGGATGGCTGCTTTACCGAGGTTTTAGCAAAAACGACCGTTTTGGGCGGGTGGGGCTTTACAAAGGTTGATGAAAAGAAGTACAAAAGGTTTCCTGGGGTAAGGTTCGGATTACCCAAATTTGCTTCGGTTATCCTCCAGAAGGGTAAAATGCCACCTTTTAGCCCTGATGGAGCCGGCATCCTGCCGAAGTATGAGGCTGATACAGGCGACAGCAGGAATAACGACAGCTTACATGCGCTTACTTTTTGCTACCTATATATATTATAGTGTAAGCAAAAGGCAGGATTAATCAAAACGAAGGGCCTTAACCGGAGAAATTTTTGTTATAATATATGATGGTATAAGCAATAAGACCAGGCATACTATTATAGTACCCGCGTTAATAATAAGTATTGCGGGCACATGTAATGATACAGGCGCTACACTTACATAATAATTTTCTGGCCTTAGGGTTATAATGCCAAAATACTTTTGCAACAACAGCAGGCCTATACTAAGTCCGTTACCCCAAAGCAGACCCTTTACTATAAGGTAGGCGGCATTGTACAAAAATATTTTGCGCACGCTCCAGTTGTTTGCACCCAGTGCCTTGAGCATGCCTACCATTTGGGTACGCTCCAATATTAGTACCAGCAGCGCAACCACCATGTTTATGGTAGCAACCACCACCATTATTATTATTACCACTAATATATTTACATCAAACAGTTTTAGCCACTCAAATATATTTACATACTTCTCTGTGATAGGCACCGCGTTTAGGGTTGATGGTATGGTTTTATATATTTGGGCATTCTTCTCTTTTATTTTATTAAAGTCCTCTATAAAAACCTCAAAGGCTCCCACTTGTCCTTCTTTCCATTTATTAATACGCTGCACATGGCGAATGTCGCCCAGCATATAGGCCGCATCAAACTCCTGGAACCCGCTGGTGTAAATACCCACCAACTCAAAACGGCGCAGGTTAGGCATGCCGTTACCTCCTTCTTTCATAAAAAAGGTATTAAACTTATCGCCTACTTTTAACTGTAGCTTGTTTGCAAGGTTTTGAGAGAGCACTACCTCTGTATTAAGGGTGCCTTTTAAATTAGGTATACGGCCTTTAACCATATACTCCTGCATCTCGGTCCAGTTATAATCTTTACCTACTCCTTTATATATAATACCTTCAAAAGCTTTTTCGGTACGGATGATGCCTGCCTTGGTAGCCACGGCCTGTACATGCTTAATACCTTCTATATTTTTAAAGGCAGGGTAAAAGTCCTGTTTTATAGAAATGGGCTCTACACTTACCTCGCTCTGGTTATCATCATAATTAGTAATAACAATATGCCCATTGAATGCCGATATCTTTTCGCGGATTTTATCCTGAAGGCCCACGCCGGTGGCCACAGCAATAATCATCATCATTACGCCTATGGCAATGGCAATGATGGCAATTTTTATAATTGGGGCAGATATACTACTTTTATGCTGTTTTGCACTAATAAGCCTGCGGGCTATAAAATATTCTAAATTCAACGGTATGATTTTTTCTTTCACCAAAAATACAGCTTTATTCTTATTAGTACTGATTGCCGCATGCGGAAATACGATTGATAGTCAAAAGTCGAAAGCCAAAAGTCAAAAGTCGGAGGTCGGGAGTCCGATGTCCGATGTTGTGGCTGTACAAGATACTATTAAAACCGGGGCGGATAATTATGAGAAATACCTGCCGTTGCTTAAAGGCAAAAAAGTGGGAATAGTTACAAACCAGACCGGCATCATAAATTATATTAAAGAACACAGGACAGAGGATGAGAATATGATGACGGTTAGCCGGGAACCTGCTACCGCCAATATTGGCGACTATTTAGTTCAACGAGGAGTAGGTCTAAAAAAAATCTTCGCGCCAGAACATGGCTTTCGTGGCACTGCTGATGCCGGCGAACATATTAAAGACGGCAAAGATACCCGCACAGGGCTGCCTATTATTTCGCTCTATGGCGATAATAAAAAGCCTAAGCCGGAACAGCTGGCCGGGATTGACGTTTTGGTTTTTGACCTGCAGGATGTGGGCGCGCGCTTTTACACCTATATATCATCACTCCATTATATAATGGAGGCTTGCGCGGAACAAAACATCCCACTTATAATTTTAGACCGACCTAACCCTAACGGCGGTATTGTAGACGGGCCAACTTTAGAAAAAGAAAACAGCAGTTTTGTAGGCATGCACCAAATACCCATACTGCACGGCATGACCATAGGAGAGTATGGGCAAATGATAAATGGCGAAAAATGGCTAAAGAATGGTGTGCAGTGTAAACTTACCGTTATTGCGTGCACCAACTAAAAGAGATATGCACTATAGCCTGCCGGTGAAGCCCTCGCCTAACCTGCCGAATGACCAGGCTATAAACCTATATGCCAGCCTGTGCTTTTTTGAAGGCACTAACGTGAGCCTGGGCCGCGGTACCGATAAACAGTTTCAGGTGTATGGATCACCTGATTTGCCCGATACAGGTTTTAGCTTTACGCCAATGCCAAACGAAGGTGCTAAAGAACCGCCGCTGAAAGGAAAGGTGTGCTATGGTGAAGACTTAACCAAAGCGCCCAAAGTAAAACAACTGGAAATAAAATGGCTGATAAAGGCTTATAAGGAAACCAAAGATAAGTCGAAATTTTTTATTCCGTTTTTTACCAAGCTTGCCGGAACCAAAACGTTGCAGCAGCAAATCGAGGCCGGTAAAACTGAAGCAGAAATCAGGGCTACATGGCAGCCGGGGCTTACTGCCTTTAAAACCATTCGGAAGAAATATTTAATTTATCGGGAGTAGCTCAAGATAACAAATTGAACGCGGATGACACGGATTGAACAAACGGATAAACGCGGATTTTTGCGACACACTAAGGGGCTAAGCAGCTAAGCCGCTTTCTTAATGTTTACACAAAGTACTTGGGTTTAGCAGTAGTGTTTTGTAATTTGCATGTACAATTAATCCTTAAATATAAAACGCCATGAATATCCAGGAAAACATTGAGAATGTATTTCAGTACATCCTTAACCTTATAGAAAAAGCAAAAGGCTATATAGACCACATTATTGACTTTTTTACCATGCTACGCGACCGTATAGAAGGTTTCTTAGAATATGTAGAAGAAAAACTGCAGGGCATAGGCAGTGTTATTGAAGATTTAAAGCAGCATGAAATTGCTGCCGCTTAATACTAAACTTTTGGGCCTTCCTTTTTGGGAAGGCTTTTTTTTCGAACAGCCATAGCACTTTTGAATACCGTTTTTGCAATAATGTAAAGAATAAGCAAAAACACAAATATTACTACAGCCACAGTACCTACCTCGGCTAACTTAGCCGACCATGAACTTTTAATGGTATTGGGCGTTACTAAATACAACAGGCTTGATAAAGCCAGTGATACAATTGCAAACAATAAAACGGCGCGTTTAAAATTCATATCTTATAGGTTATGTGGCTGGCCAAACTGCAGTATATAATTATTGTTATCATATATAGCAAATTCGCGCATGCCATAGTCAAAATTATCAATCTTATAGCAAATGTTGCATTGGTCTTTAAAGGCTTCCCAAAGCTCGTTAACATTTGTAGTGTTTATATAAAATGACCCGGTAAACATAGGCCCGTCAAATGGAACGTTTGCATTTGGGTAGGCCAGCATTACTTCTATCTCATCGCGCATTAGTACCGCCCAGCCTTCTTCCTGAATAGCGCATTCAAAACCCAGCACTTCGGTATAAAATGCCACGGTTGCTGCTACTTCGGTTGTCCAGAACATTGGGGTAAGCCCGGTAAGTTTTGCCATTTTATAAAATTTACGGTAAATCTATAAAATTTAGTAATTGGTTGGCACAGCCCACTGTTACTAAACCGGAATTTTTTTCTTCATTTCCTCCACTATATTGTAGGCAGCAGGGCAAATGGCAACATTTTTAAGAGTAAGATTGCTGATCTGCTGAAATTTCTTCCTGTCAGTATGCGGAAACTCGCGGCAGGCCTTGGGGCGTACATCATAAATCATGCAGTAATTTTCGTTGTCTAAAAACGTACACGGCACTCTTTGCAGCACATAATCTTTATCCTCGTCTATTTGCAGGTATTTATCTATAAACTGTTGTGGCTTTTGGCGCAGGTGTTTTGCAATGCGCTCTATATCGGCAAGGGTAAACAGCGGGCCGGTAGTTTTGCAGCAATTGGCGCAGGTAAGGCAGTCGGTTTTTTTAAACTCCCGGTCGTGCAGCTCCTGCATAACATAGTCCAGGTTTTTTGGTGCTTTCTTTTTAAGCTTGTCAAAAAACTTTTTGTTTTCGTTATGCTTATCTTTGGCCAGCTTAGGCAACAGTTTTAAAAAATTCTCCATTCCGCAGTACATTTATCAATCCTGCGGCAAAAGTATAAAAAAATAGCACAAGCGCAGCGCCTGCACGAAAGCTAAAACACAATAAATAAGACGAATGAAAGACCTTTTTGGCAAAGCCATACTTGATTATCAAACCGGTAACAACCCCGAGAACCTTATTACCGAAACTTCTATAAGCGAAGAAGACGAAATGGAGGTAGCTTACCTGTTTCGTGATTTTAAGCACATGCCCAAAATTGAGCAAAAAGCACTGCAAAAAGGATATTTAAATATGCTTGGCTTATTCAT
>JAZKDS010000193.1:0-7845 GCA_040387455.1 Bacteroidota bacterium | reverse complement strand
AATTAGCCAAAGGCCATGTGCTGGATGTGGGCTGCGGTGCCGGCAGCCATAGCCTGTACCTTAAAAATGTGCACAACAGGCGGGTGCAGCCCATAGATATTTCTCCGGCGGCGGTACAGGCCTGCAAACTGCGCGGGCTTGATAATGCCCTGGTGGCAGACATACTTACTTTTGAAGGAGACACTTATGATACCATTATACTGCTCATGAATGGCACAGGTATTTTTGGGCAGCTGGAAAATGTTTCGCGCTACCTAACCAAACTTAAGACATTACTAAACCCGGGCGGGCAGATTTTAATTGACAGCAGCGACCTTATTTATATGTTTGATGAAGATGAAGACGGAGGCATGTGGATTCCGGCAGAGGGTTACTATGGCGAAATTACCTTTACCGTTACCTACAAAGGAGAAACCGAAGAGCCGTTTGACTGGCTGTATTTAGATTATAATACGCTGCAAAACGCCGCCCATGCCAATGAAATGCAATGCGAGCTGGTTACCGAAGGTGAAAATTATGATTATCTGGCAAAGCTAAGCCTATAAAAGTGTGGCGCCCCTTCTTTCGACCGAAGCGCAGCGAAGTAGAGAAATTTAAAATTTAACAGCAGAGATTTCTCCCGTTGGTCGAAATGGAAGCACTGCATAGTAAACTACACACTAGGAATAAAAAAAACCTGCTAAAGCAGGTTTTTTTTATTATGGTATATTAAGGTATTTATGCGTTTGTAATGACACACGCCATTTAGGGTTTGCCATAACATAATCTACAATAAGGGGTGTCATTTCTTCTTTTTTGCTCCATTCTGGCTGCATGAATAATATGGCATTGCCATTAACCTTTGCGGCCTGTTCTTCGGCAAAAATAAAATCGTGCTTGTTGTGTATTATCACTTTAAGCTCATGCGCATTAGCATACACATCTGCCGTAGGCAGTTTGTTCTTTTTTGGCGAAAGGCAAATCCAGTCCCACGTGCCGCTTAAAGAATACGCTCCGCTGGTTTCAATGTGCACACGCATGCCTTTATCTTTAAGTGCCGCTGTAAGCGGACCCATATCCCAGGTTAGGGGTTCGCCGCCGGTAATAACTATAGTTTTAGAGTATTTATCGGCATTGGCTACAATGGTATCAATATGTGTGGGTGGATGCAAATCTGCATTCCAGCTTTCTTTAACATCGCACCAATGGCAGCCCACATCACATCCGCCTACGCGGATAAAGTAAGCAGCGGTACCGGTATGGTATCCCTCGCCCTGAATGGTATAAAACTCCTCCATAAGAGGCAGCATTACCCCTTTTTCAACTTCCGTCTGCAATTCCTTATTCAACATTTTATTCGTAATAGGGTGCAAAGATACGCATTTAATCAGTGTATTATATAAACAAAAAAACCGCGCTGTAATAGCGCGGTTTTTAATATCTCTTAAAAAAATTATTTAAGCTTTTGTAGCTCCTGCTTGGCATACTCATCTGTAGGATCAAGCTCAAGTGCCTTGGCAAAATATTCCTTGGCTTTAACTTTATTCTTAACAACATATACCGCACCGGCGTTTTCATAGCTTTCAATAAGGTTCTTTTTGTTCTTCTCGATATCGGCTGGGCCTTTAGCGGTAATTACAGTAATATAACCTTCATAAGCTTTAACCATAGCATCTAAATACAGGTTTTTAGTAGCAGCATCTAAAGTAGAATCAGGAGCTGAAAGTTTCTGGTCTGTTTTAGCTTTGTAAAAATGCGCTTCAGGAAACTCAGCGTTAAGCTCAATAACTTTAGCAAAAGCGCTGTCTGCTTTTACAAGCGACTCAAAATTTCCTTTTTGTGCTTCGGGCGCCATGCTTATGTGTTCTGCATAAAGCGAGAAGCCCATATAAAATGTATCTACAAACAGGTTAGAGCTTTCGGCATCCTGTGTAGCAATTTCAAACACAACTGCAGCCGGGGCATATAGTTTTTGCTTGAATAATTTTTGACCAATATTACTAAACTCTGTAGTTATACCGGCATTCATGCTTGCTGCTTTTTGTATATCGGCAATAGCACTATCAAATTTAGCCTGATCTGTAATTATGTTATTACCTTCTGCATCTGTACTAACGGTAAGTGCCATTTTAGCAAGACCAAGGTACAGGTAGTCACGTGCAATTATACGTTTAGCATCTGCTTTTGCCATAAAATCATTCATGGCTGTTAAGCTCTCTTCATAATTACCATTTTCGTAAGCCGAATAGGCCAGGTAACGTAAAATTTTAGGGTTTACGCCATCAAGCTTTTGCATCGCAAGTGCTTCAGTTTCCAGTGCTTTATAGTCGCCTGCAAGTACAAGGAAATCAGCATGCCTCATCCTTGAGTCGAGCGAGTAATCTGTAAGGCTCATGTACTTTTCGTAGTAGCCAATAGCTTTTTTAGTATACTCAGCATATTTAGCCCTGTCTTTAGTACCCCACATGTAGTAGGTTTCAGCAAGCTCCCTGTAAGCAGGACCATAGTTAGGGTTTGAAGCTACAATGGCATCAAACTCTGCAATAGCCTCAGGAAATGCAGCTTTTGTGTTCTTTTTAAGCACACCTTGCTGCAATCTTGCCCTAACGGCTGTGTTATCATAGGTTAAAGCCGTACGGAAACTGCCGTAAGCCTCGCTTTGTTGCCTGTTTCTGTATTGAGCTTCACCTTTATTGATGTAAGCCTGCGCCGATTTAGCATCTTTAGCAATGGCTTTGTCTAACCAGGCAATGGCTTTGTTATAATCCGGCTTTTCAGAATAGATGTAAGCACGGCCAATGTATATAAGCTGCTCAACATCTTTTTTCCTTAAGTCTTTTTCTATGGCACTAAATTTTGCCTCGGCAGCAGCAGCATTACCGTTATCAAGATCTATATGAGCCAGACCGATATTGTTGAACTCAGGATTGTCTTTTACAGCTTTACCTTTGTTAAAGTAAATAGCTGCCGAATCCGGCTCGGCCTGTGTAAGGTAAATATCTCCAAGATAAAAATAGTTTTTACCTTCCTGAGGGTTTGAAGTTATTAGCGATTTTAATATGTTTTTTGCTTTTTGGTATTGCTCCGCATCAATTGCTTTTTTAGCTTCATTAGCATCCTGCGCGTGCATCATGCCTGCAAACAACAATGATAAACCGAGTAATTTGAATTTTTTCATGTTAATCATTTTAATTTCTCCTTTTATTTAAGTGGTTATTATAACTCATTCCTCACATTAATTTCCCTTGTAGGAAGTTCCTGTGGCAGCAACCCGGACTTTAAAATTATCAGTTGCCCTTGTGTTGCTCTTATGTAATTTGCAAAACCTATGCCCAAACCTTTTCTACCCTGGTAATTTAACACATAGAGCTTACGTGTAAAAGGGTAAAAACCCGCACCAATGTTGCTTTGGTTAGGTTTGTAGTATTTTTTTTCGGTTTTATCTATTTTAACATTATCAACCGCTAAAACTGTAAGATTTTCCACAACTTTCTGCAACTGTGGTGTGGGTTGCACAATCCAGTTTACCCCAACAATGCCTACAACTCCGGGGTTATTACTTACAAAGTTAATAACTTCATCGGAATTTTGCCTGTATATAACATTATCTGACGGTAATTTAACAACACCGGCCTGCTGCATTAAGTAATGCACTGTGCCAGAGTTAGGATTATCGAGCACCAATTTGCTTATTTTTGTTGATGGCAGCCCTTTAAGCACATTATTTATTTCCTGTACTGTTATGGTAGTATCGGCCACGGCGCCTGCTGTTATTACCGCAAGGGCGTCGGTTGCAAAAAAAGTAACCTCGGGTACCATACCCATTTCGGTAAAATGCTTTTCTTCTTCGGTGGTAAGTGGCCTGCTTAAAACGGCTGTTTTAATACTGTCTTTAAGCAATGCGTTTACAATTTCATTTTCGGTACTGTTAACCTGCTTTATGTGCGCATTAGGATACACGCTTGAAAACACCTGGAGCACATCTTCTACAATGGGCTGCACAGATTCGTCTACCAACACGGTAATGTTACCCGTTGTCATGGTTTCTTCTAAAATAACGTTGCCATTAGCATCTGTTTTTTGTTTGCATGCAAACAAAACCCCAAATGCAGCAGTTACCGCGACTGCCATTAAAAAATATGTTTTATTTAATTTTAGTGCAGGCATAGCTTTATTCTTTAGTGGTTGGTTCTTCTTCTTTAACATCGTCAGCTTCTAATACGAGGGTAATAGGCAGCATGTAACTTGCCCTTACGGGTTTGCCATCCTGCATGCCGGGTGTCCATTTTGCAGTACATGATTTTAAAACCCTTACCGCTTCGGCACCCATGCCAAAACCGGGGTCTTTTATTACTTTTATCGAGCTGAGGGTTCCATCTTTTTCTACTACAAAAGATACTAAAATTTTAGCGGTCATGCTTTCATCAACTTCGGGCGTCCTGAAGTTTTTGCTTACAAACTTGTAAAACTCTTTAATACCTCCAGGATATTCAGGTTTAACCTGTAATGCATCGCCGCGCTCTATATCATCGGGATTATTTTCCTGACGCACGCCTTGTTTAATATCCTGAGATAAAACAGTGCTGCTAAATAATAAAGCAATTATTACAGCATAAAAATGTTTCATACTATTCTTCTTCGTTTTTTTTAGGCATTAGCCTTACAAAGCGTATTATGGCATACACAATAATTACAACGCCCATGGCATACCTATAGTTAACGGGCATGCTTAGCATGTAGTTTTCGCTAAACGGAAGGCTATCCCAAAACAGTAATATTACGGCAAAGCCTAAAAAAACTATTAATATCAGCAGCCTTAAAACAAACAGAAATCGCCAGTCGGGCGATTTCTGTGTTCTGTAGCGAGATGATCTATTTCTTTCCATCCCTATATTTTATTAGCTTGATTTAACCCTGATGGTTATAGGCATTGTAAATGACGAACGTACTTTTTTACCATTTTGCTCACCTGGAGACCATTTGGTTTTTAAGCTTTTTAATACACGTTCTGCTTCTTTACCTGCTCCGTAACCCGGATCTTTAAGGATTTTTATGGCCGTTAGACTACCGTCTTTTTCTACTACGAAAGAAACGTGTATTTTAAGGTCCATATCCCTGTCAAGGTCTGGTGTGCGGAAGTTATCGCCTACAAATTTACGGAAGGCGTTAATACCGCCCGGAAAATCTGGTTTAACCTGAAGTGTTGCGCCTACATAAACGCCATCATCTTCGCCTTTAGGCTCTACACCTTTATCAAGATCGCCTGCATAAGCACCAATGTTGATGTCGCCTGCGCTAAGGTCTGCCTCTTTATTTTGGTTTGAAGGATTTTTATCCTTCAGGTCGTCAATATTAATGGCTTCTTCCTTAATCTCTTCTTTTTTAGCAGCCTCAAGAGGTTTAAACTTAACCTCTTCTACCAAAGATTTTGGTGCCTGCACCTGCTCAACCTTAGGTGGCTCGGGTGGTAGCTCTACAATCTCTTCATCGGGTATATCTACTACCTGAATAATTTCTTTTTCTTTAACCTCAGTCTTGTCCATGTTATTTTTAACCTTACCATAGATGTAAGGCGCAGCAACAACTGCCGTGAAAAATAACGCCCCTATAAGAAGGGCAATCATTGTTACTTTAGGATTTTCTGATCTTAGCTGGTAAGCACCATATTTTTTGTTACGGCCCTCAAACACCATATCAATCCATCCTTTATCAAATAAACTAGCCATAATGTAATGTTTTTTTGGTTAGACGGGATTAATACAACCCTGATTTAGTTAATAAATCTAACTCTCCCGGAGTAATATCGCCTATGGCATACAGCTGCGGTTTAGTGATAGCCATCTCATCAAGAATATCTACAACATTTTTGTAGCTGGCTTTATCGCTGGCTTTAATATTAACCACAAGACCATTACCTTCTTTATACTTAGACTCTCTTTTAGCATAAGCCAAACCAACCTGTACATTTTTAAGCAGGTCTTTCCTGATACCTTCTTTACCAAAACCGGCCTCAGTAGGTGGAACAGTAGGCGTTTCAAACTTGCCCATGTACCATAATATCCTGTTATCCTTACCAATCAGGATTGTCATCATCCTTTCTTCAGGTATTTTAGTAGGATCATCTACAATAGGCTTATCTGGATCTTTATCTGGCATAGCCAACTGCATAGCCTGTTTTTTAGCTAACGATGTGGTAAGCATAAAGAAGGTAATAAGAAGGAAAGCAAGGTCAACCATGGCGGTAAGGTCTACCCCCGGGTTGCTTTTTTTACTTCTTACCTTTTTGCCTTTACCGCCATCGCCGCCGGTATTTAATTCTGCCATTTTATTTTATCTTTTATAAGATTAAAAATTTTCACCGCGCAGGTTAGTTACCAAAAAGAATTTGTTTTTCTTTTGGTCCTGCAGTATGTCAATAACTTTCTTTACGGTAGTAAAGTTCTCTTTAGCATCGCCTTTAATGGCAAGGTCAAGATCTTTCATCTCAACATTTTGTTCATTATTGGCAAGCCTTTCGTTAAGCCATTCTTTGTTGGCCTGACGGGCTTCTTTAACCCAGTCTCCAAGCTGATTGTTTACAGAGTCTTTATACGGTATACCTATTTGTGTATCCGGCTCATTTCTCCTAGCAGGCTCTAACCTTAAAAGACCGTTAAGCTGGTTCATCGGCACGCCAAAACCATCCATACCTGCAAATATTTTATACTCTTCTGCCGTAAATGGAATACGGTATTTTGCAGACATTTTTCTTAGCGTAGCTTCCCTGATTTTTTGCGGCATGGTAAAGAACACAGCTTCGCCACCCACAGTAATTACAGCAACACCCTCTTCCGGCAGTTTATCAATAACTGTAGAAGCAGGAATATCTACCGCTTTTGGCTCCGGCTGTTTAGCCGTGGCACTCATAATAAAGAAAGACAGCAAAAGGAATGCCACGTCGCACATTGCGGTCATGTCTATCCTGGTGCTTTTCTTTGATATTTTAACTTTAGCCATTCTGGTTATTATTATTTGTGGCCACCGGAAAGTGCCTTATGTATATAACGCACTTTCCTGCCACATTATTTTATAAAACTTGTTACTCTTGATTATGCGTTGTTAGCACGAGCCCTAAACCTTCTGTAAGTTTGAGCAATTGTGAAACCAGCCTCGTCAATAGAGTAAGTAAGTTTATCAATTTTAGATGTAAACACGTTGTATGCAATAATTGCAAGTGTAGATGTACCAATACCTGTAGCCGTGTTGATAAGTGCCTCAGAGATACCGTTTGCAAGCTGTGCAGAGTCTGGAGTTGTACCAGAACCAAGAGCCGAGAACGCCTTGATCATACCTGTTACTGTACCAAGAAGACCCATTAGCGTACCGATAGATACAAGGGTAGAGATAATAACAAGGTTTTTTTCAAGCATTGGCATTTCAAGAGATGTAGCCTCTTCTATTTCCTGCTGAATGGCAGCTTCTGCTCTTTCGCTGTCAAAGCCTTCACGCTTAACTTCTTCATACTTTAAAAGGCCCGCTTTAACAACGTTAGCCACTGTACCTTGCTGCTTGTCGCATTCTGCAAGAGCTTCGTTAATGTTACCAGAAGCAATTTGCTTTTGCACTTTAGCAACAAATTTTTGAACATCGCCTTTACCTGAAGCTTTGCCTATAACAACAAAACGCTCTATAGAGAACACTACCGACATTAATAACAGACCCATAAGTACCGGTACTACATAACCACCTTTAAATACCATACCAAGATAATTACCTGCTATAGGATGGCCGGCTTCTGCACCTTTTTCAATCATTTCTTTTTCATTCTGGAAGTTTGATGGTGCACCCATTATAAATTTCCAAACAAGGAAACCAACTATGATACAT
>JAZKDS010000192.1:0-4805 GCA_040387455.1 Bacteroidota bacterium | reverse complement strand
AGGGCCTTTACCATCTATAGGGTTACCCAGGGTATCTACCACACGGCCCACAATGCCTTCGCCCACGTTAAGTGAAGCAATACGCTGTGTGCGTTTTACAGTAGAGCCTTCTGCAACACCTGTAGATGGGCCAAGCAATACTATACCCACATTGTCTTCTTCCAGGTTTAGTACAATACCTTCTAACCCGCTTTCAAACTGAACAAGCTCGCCATATTGTGCGTTGCTTAATCCGTATGCACGGGCAATACCGTCACCTACCTGAAGTACAGTTCCTACTTCCTCCAGTGTAGCACCCGATTCAAAACCGGACAATTGTTTCTTTAATATTGCTGAAATTTCAGCAGCTTTTATTTCTGCCATCTGTATAATTAAGTTTAATTACCTTCTGTTTTTATGTGTTGCCCGGCAACCCGGGCGTAAATTTAATTGCTTAGTTCTCTTTTTAGCGTTACCAGCCTGTTTGCAATAGATGCATTGTACTGTTTATCGCCCACCCTTATTATAAACCCGCCTATTATTGCAGGGTCTACTATATTTTTAAGGGTTATTTTTTTATCTGAAAACTCTTTAATCTTGGCAAGCACCTGGGCTTCAAGCTCGGCATCCATTGCTATGGCAGTGGTTACTGTTGCAACCTCTACACCATTTGCAATATCAAAAAGTACTTTATACTGTGCAGCAATGTGCGGCAGTATATTAAACCTTTTGTTTTCGTGCAGCAGGTGAAATAATCCCTGCGTAATGCTTTGTGTGCCTGCAAATATTTCTTTAAGCGCGCTTTCTTTAGCTTCAGCCTTAACTGTGGGGCTGTTTATAAATTCGGCAAGCTCTGTATTGTTGTCAATTGTGCTGGCAATAAGCGCCATGTCTTCGGCTACCTGGGCAGCAGTTGCTGTGCCCTGTGCCGTTTCCAGTATTGCCTTTGCATATCTAATAGCAGCTCTGCTCATACCGGTTGTATTAGTTTAGTTTAACGTCGTCAAGCATTTTAGTAACCAGGCTGTTTTGGGCTTCTATGTTAGAAAGCTCAGTTTTAAGCAGCTTCTCTGCAATATCTACAGATAAGCTTGATACCTGGTTTTTAAGCTCAGCCATTGCAGCGTTTTTCTCGCTGTTTATGCTGGCTTTAGCCTGCTCTATCATTTTATCGCCTTCTGCCTGGGCAACGGCCTTAGCATCGGCAATCATTTTTTCTTTAATCTCGCGGGCTTCTTTCATCATGGCGTCCCTTTCGGCACGGGCCTCGTTAAGAATCCTTTGGTTGTCTGCCTGTAGCGCCTGCATTTCTTTGCGTGCATTTTCTGCAGCAGAGATGGCCGATGCAATACCTACCTCACGAGCCGTGATAGACGTCATTATAGGTTTCCAAGCAAATTTTACAAGTAGCAATATTAGCACAACAAGTATAACTGCCTGCCAAAAGAATAAACCAAGAGAGAAATCGTTTACTAATTTTTCCATCTTTATAAAGACTTATATTGTTTGTTTTAATTTTTTAAGTAAATGATACCTGGAGCCAACCGCTACAGGTATCATTGAACTTTTCTCTAATTATTTACCAAGGATTAGGGCAGCGAATGCCAAACCTTCAAGTAGAGCCGCGATGATAATCATCGCTGTTTGGATTTTACCGGCAGCTTCTGGCTGACGTGCAATAGCGTCCATTGCTGAACCACCAATTTTACCAAGACCAACGCCAGCGCCGATTACAACTAAACCAGCTCCGATTAAGTTAAGAGTACCTTCCATAAAGTGTATATAAAAAAATTAAACTTCTAAAAAATTATATAATAATAGGTTCTTCATCTGTGTGGCCATCATGATCTTCTTCATGGTGATGGTCCTGAACAGCCATACCTATAAATAGTGAAGACAGCATAGTGAAGATGAATGCCTGTAAAAATGCCACAAGCAATTCGATAACCGAAATAAACAGTGTAAGGCCAATTGATATAGGCATATCTGCTGCAAGGTTTTTGCCAACAAACATCATGGCAATAAGGCTCATGATAACTACGTGACCCGCAGTAATGTTAGCAAACAAACGGATTAGCAATGCAAATGGCTTAGTTAGCGTGCCTAAAATTTCTATAGGCATTAATATTATTTTCATTGCTACAGGTACATCCGGCATCCAGAATATGTGTTTCCAGTAATCTTTATTAGCGCTAAACTGTGTAATAAGGTATGTTATAAGCGCAAGACAAACCGTTACAGATATATTACCGGTTACATTAACACCCAGCGGTGTCATACCTAAAAGGTTAAGTATCCAGATAAAGAAAAACACGGTTAATAAAAAGCCCATGTACTTACGGTACTTTTTCTTGCCAATGTTTGGTATAGCAACCTCTTCGCGGATGAAGATGATAAGTGGCTCAAGCACACGCCCAAAACCTGTAGGCAGAGGGCCTTTTTTATAAGACCTTGCAAGGCTTGTAAACATAAAGAACATAAGCGCAGACACGAACAACATGGTTACCACATTTTTAGTGATAGATATATCAAAAGGCTGTGCTACTGTAGGGTGATGATGTTCATCAAGCTTTAAATCGCCGGAAGCATCGGTTTTGTAAATTTTACCGTGGTGCAGGGCATAAAAGTTACCATCTACTTCGGCAAGTTTTTCGCCATGCTGAAATTCAGATGAAGAGAAAACCTTAAGGCCGTTATCCACCAAGATTACAGGAAGCGAAAAACCATAATGCTTGCCCGTTTCTTCATCAGTGAAGAAGTTAAAGCTATGGTCATCCTGAAGGTGATGCTGAATATAAGCATCAATCACATCCTTTTTGCTTTCAGGTGCATGGGCTTCGCCATGAGCTCCGGAAACGGCATGCGATGCACTTGCAGCGTGTACATGCGTAGTATCTGGGGCCTGGTTTGCAAAAAATAAAGAAGGAATTACAGCAAAGAATGCTGTTATTGTACGTTTGATTGTTTTTTCCTTTAACACCATCATCTAACTATCTTAATTTTACGGTCTTAAAATTTTGTGCAAAGGTACATTTTATGTTGGTATTTCAATGCATCAGCCGAAAAATTTTTGGGATAATTTCAGGGTATAGTAAACTTTACTGCTTATTGTTTAATAAACGTGCTGTAAAATAGGCCTCTATTGCCAAAAACAAAACAAAAACAGCAAAGAAATTTGCTTTCTCTGTAGGGAACTCAACCGTTTTCGCAATAATGGGTTTTGCTAAAAAATAGCTGGCTGCCATTTTTGCACCGGTTAAAAGCAGAAAAGCGTAGCCTACCTGGGCTAAATTTTTTTGACTCACTTTTATTAACACACCCAGTATAACCAACGAAAATATCAGGAAAAAAAGATATACCCCCCACAAAGGGTAGGTAAAGGCGGCATCCTGGCCTTTTAACTGCGGCAGTAGGTACAGTACATAATTTATAAATAAGAATGCACCGGCGGTGCCTATTGTTTTTATAAAAACACTAAGGTAGTTTTTGTTCATTTATTTATTGAGTTGGTTTACCTGCCTTATAACATTATAAAGGGCTATAAAAACGCCCAGCAGGGTAAATATAATGCGGTATATGTTTTTTGGGTTTGGATATTCCTGATCGAGCCAGCCGCCCAGCCACGAAAACAAAAAAATAACAATACCCATTTGCAGGGGTATGTTAATAAGCGCTATCCATTTGTTGCGCTGTTTTTTTTGTTCGTTTGGGTTATCCGGCGTGTTGTCGTTCATTTACTGCGGGGCTAATGGGCTTTACTGTATTTTTCATGGTGCAGCTTGCGGTAAACTCTGCGCCGGGCTCTACGGCCAGCTTATTGGTAACTACCTCTCCGGTAATTTTTGCCTTGGCTTTAACAGTAAGCAGTTCTTCTACCTCAATCTTGCCGCTGTAGCTGCCTTCTATATCGGCGTTTTTACATTTAATATCTCCGGTAACGCTGCCGGTGGGGCCTATTACAATTTTGCCTGTAGAGGTAAAATTGCCTATTAAATGCCCATCGAGCCTAAAATCGGCCTGTGATACAAGGTCGCCCTTTATGGTAGTGCCCTCTACAATACGGTTTGTTTTTGCAAACGGGTCTTTTATCGTTTTTTGTGTTTTTTCAAACATAGGCTATTCGATGGCTAAATATTCAACATAATTCTTCCTGATCTGTACTACCTTGTAGTCTTCGCTTGATATAATTACAGGTGTTTCGGCTATCTTATATTCTTTAAAGTCTTTTAGTACGGTAACGGCATCTTCGGCAGCAAGCTTGCTTATATAGCCGTGTATTACTATAAAGTTCTCGTTTGTGGTATATATATCTGTAGTAAGCTTAATGCTGTTGTTTACACCCTCTTTAATATACTGCTGCAGTTTTTTTGTAAGCGGCTCAATACGTGGGTCGCCCGGATTAAATTTAAAGATAAGCTTGTAGGTTCCGGCCGGTGCGCCAAAGGCAACTTTTTCCAGCACGGGCAACTGTGTTTTAAGCAGTTCTTCGGCACGCTTGCCTTCTTCGCTGTTAGGGTAGGTAAGGGCAACGTAATTAAGTTGCTTTTTGTACTCTTCTATCCCCTCAAGCCTGCCTGTGATCTGGGCTTTAAGCAACTCAAATTTAGAGTTTATTTCTTCGCCGGTATAAACGTCAATATTGGCATCAACCTCTGCGGCGGCTTCTCTTATCTGGCCGGCTTCAAATTTTTTGAAAACGGCTGCATATATGGCTTCAGGGCTGCCTTTATAAATCTCGTCGCTTTGCGGGTTGCGGATAATTTCGGCATACCTGCTTTCAGGATATTCGGTAAGTACCTGCTGTTTAAAAGGTTCGGCTTTAGAAG
>JAZKDS010000191.1:0-4159 GCA_040387455.1 Bacteroidota bacterium | reverse complement strand
TTCCGGTTTCAGGTCAGGGTTACCCAGCCTTGTACCCAGCTCATAAAAGCCTACACCGCCTACCGGCGAAAGTATCTGCCCAAAGTAGGCATCTGCTGCTCCGGGCACAAGCGCGGTTTCGGTAAGGTAAGGATTGGTGTCGTTAGCAAGCTGTGCCACGGCTCCTCTTAGTTTAAGGTAGTTGCTACCCGAGTCTAAAAGTAATCCGCTTACAGATGCCGCCGGATAAAAATATTTGTTGTTTGCAATAGGTAAAGTACTTGTTATATCATACCTGCCGCTAAGCGTTAAAAATATCCTTTCAAGGTAGCTTAGTTCTGCCGATGCGTAGGTGCCGAAGGTTTTTCTTACTGTGTCTCCCTGGTCTACAACGGGTTGTACAGCAGAGTTATTAAGCTCGTAATAATCAGGTATGTTTAGGTTGGTTATAGTTGCCGAAAGGAAGTTGCTCTCCCTACGGTTAAAGTTAACCCCACCTAAAAGGTTCATGTGGAATTTTTCGTTAAGGTCTTTGTTCCACGTAAGGTTAAAGTAGGTGTCAAACTCGGTGTTTTGATACCTTGCTTCACTTACACCACCTACAATAGGCAGTTCATCGCCGTTAGGCAAACCCGGTGTAAAGTTTACAAGTGCGCCGTGGCTTTTTATACTCTCTGCCCTGTAGTTACCACCCACCTGCCATAGGGCAGTAAGTTCAGGTGTAATTTTATAGCTCATGTTAGTATTACCAAAAAGGTTGTGGCCTTTAATATTGGTGGCATTTTCACTTAATGAAAAATAGGGGTTTGTTGCATAAGGCGTAAAGTAATAGTCTATGCCGTTAAAAGGGTTGCCCTTATAGTCGGCAAGGTCCGATATGCTTATGTCTACCGGTATTTGCAATAAATCCTGTTGTAGTGTATTACCCTGGCCTGCGTTATCGCCCTGGCCTGCATTTACAGCATTTTGGTCTTTATTTACATAATTAATAGAGGCCCTTAGTGCAAACTTCTCATTTTTAATACCACCGTTAAATGAAATGTTTCTTTTTAGGTAACGGTCAGCCTCAGTAGGTACTACACCATCACTTGATACATTTGTAAAGGCGAGCGAAAAGTCTGAAAAATCGCTTCCGCCGCTTATTGCAAAGGAATTGGTAAGCGTTTGTCCGTTTTGGTAAAAGTTACGGATATTATCCTCACCCAGACCTCTGTAAGGCTTAACCTGCTGGCTGTTCATGTATATGGTACCCCACGGCCTTAACTCGCCGTTAAATGCCGGACCCCATGAACCGTTTTCGTTACTTGATCCTGTGCCGCCTGTGGGTAGTGCGGAATAACTTAGCTGTGCCCATCCCTGCCCAAACTGGTTTTGCACATGTGGCACGCGGGCTACCTGGCTTATATCCATAGACGATAAAAAGTCTACCGATATTTTAGAGGTGTTTTTACCTTTTTTAGTGGTAATGATAATAGCACCACGGCCTGCCCTTGAGCCATAAAGCGCTGTTGCAGCCGCACCTTTTAAGAAGGTAATGGATTCAATAGTATTAGGGTCAAGATCGTTAATACCCGTACCGGCATCAAACGAACGGCTTATGGTTGAGTTGCCGTTTGCAGTGTTGTTAATAGGGGTGCCATCTACTACATAAAGTGGCGCATTAGAGCCGGTAATAGAGCCAAAGCCCCTTGAAATGATTTTGCTTGAAGCGCCGGGTTGTGCGGGCGATGTAATATCTACACCGGCAACTTTGCCCGAAAGCGACTCAAAAGGATTAGTGTTTACCACGCGTGTTAGTTGCTCATTGTTCACTACAGCTGTTGAGTAGCCCAGCGCTTTTTTATCGCGCTTAATACCCAGTGATGTAATTACAACGCCTTCAATTTCGGTGGTGTCTTCGTTTAATGTTACCGTAATAGTGGTGCTTGATGCGGCTACTTCTTTAGTAGTCATGCCCAGGTAACTAAATACCAGTGTTTGGCTTTCGGTAGCCTTAATCTGGAATTTTCCATCCATATCAGTCTCGGTACCCACGGTGGTGCCCTTTACCACTACGCTTGCGCCCGGTAGAGGAAAACCGGTGTCATCGGTAACGGTGCCTGATACTGTTCTTTCTTGTGCAAACGACATTTGCACTGCAAATACTGCAAAGAGTATTAGCAAGACATGTGATCTTGTTTTCATCGATAAAAATTTGAGTTAGGAATATCAAATATCTGATGAATTGATTAAAAAACCAAAATATTTGTGAAAATATTTAGAAATTTTAATAGTCTTTATGTTATTTTTGTAAGTAAAAGTGTTAAAATGATGTTTTAAAACTTATGTGTATGATCGAGTTAGATAGCTTGATTGACTGGTTTTTCGTAGTTCCGTTGGCATATATTATATTAAACACGCCGTTTTTGGTTAAAAGGCCAAATCCGAAACCTAAACTTAGCAAATTATTTTTAATTTCTAAACTTTTATCCTGAAAATAACCATAGTCGGTTATGGAGTGTATGTAAAGATTTGGCGAAATTACATACCTGTACTCTGCCATAAGTGCGGTATATAGGTTGGCCTGGAGGCTGTTCTCGTTAAAGCCTCTTATCGAGTTTATGCCGCCGAAGTAATAGAGTTCGTTAATTATGTAGTTGCTGCTCTTTAAGTAATAAGAGTGGCTTTTAAGGTTGATAATGTTTTTTTTGTTGAGGTATAAATTATGGCTTGCTATAAGTTGAGTAAAATACTGCCCGGTGCTTCCGTTGCTGTTATCGCGGCTGCCGAGGCCCCCTTTTATTAATAGCGATGTTCTTTGCGGAAACAGGAAATCGTCAAGACTGTAATCGGTATATTCATATGTAGCCGTCCAGAACGCGTTTTCATAATCGCTCAGGGTGCTGCTGTTGGTGTTTTGTATGTCTACCGATTGTGTTTTTTGATATCCCAGGTATAGCTTAGAGTTATAGCTAAAGTAATAGCCTAGATTCAGGTCGGTTACTGTGTTTTGAAATGTGCTGTCCTGTTTAAAGATTTTAAGGCTGCCTTTTGCGCCAATAGGTGTATTAAACAAGTAGGGTAGTTCAAGGCTCAGGTTAAAGGTAGTTTGTTTGTTACCATCGCTTTTCCAGTACAGGTTAAATTTTTCACCACTGTTTAGCACATTGTTTAGTGCCAGGTCTACATAGCCATTAAAGCGTACTTTGCTATTATCATCGTTGCCAAAGCCTACAAAACCATCAAATGTATTGGCGTTGGTTTTTTGTACATATACATATATTTTAGTAGTGTCCTGTTTAAATAGAATTTCGGGGTAGCGGGGCTGAGTTACAAAGCGCAGGTTGTTAAAATCGTTATATATGCGTTGCAGGTTATCTTTGTTGAAGGTTTTGCCGCGGTATTGCTTTAAGATATTCCGGCGTATGCCTTCAGGAAATTTTTCGTAACCTTCTAATACAATATCGTCCAGTGTGCGCAATTTTTCTACTTTAAGGTTTAGTGTTGCGGTTAAGCTGCTGCCTGTTTTATGGTGGTTGGTAAGTTGTAGTGTGCTTATAGAATAGCCCTGTTGTTCTAATAAAGCCATATTGGTGTTCATGTAGCTTTCTGTTTCAGCAAGGGGTAGTGTAATGGTGTCTTTTGTTATGTTCAGTAATTTTTTTTCCTGTGCCGATAGGTTTCCTGCATATATGTGTATGGTGTTTGTTTTTTGCCCGATGGAAAAAGAATAGATAAAAGTAGAGTCGTTTGCTTTTAGGCTGCCCAGCTCGCGGCTTTCAAGGTAGCCGGTGCGGTACAGGTTTACAGATAGCAACGCAGTTTCATCAATAATAGATTTTGCGTTGATATGCGTCTTTTTATATGATATAGAATCGATGATTTTTGTTTCGCCTGAATCCTTACCTTCAATTTTAAGGTGCAGGTTTTGTGCCTTTGCGGCAAAGGCAGAGAGTAGTACTATATATATAAGGAGTAGTTTTTTCAACAGAAGTTTTTTGCGGCTGTACAAATAACGTAATTATTACCGAAAAAATATGTGTGGGTTAAGTGTTGACGATGCATTTGAAAATTAATGATTTAAGGTTTGTTTTGTAAAATTTAATTTCTACATTTGCAACCCCGTAAAAAGCGGGTTTATAAAACATAAGAAATTTTTAGTATTAATTATGCCAACAATTCAACAATTAGTAAGAACAGG
>JAZKDS010000190.1:0-3500 GCA_040387455.1 Bacteroidota bacterium | reverse complement strand
AAACGGGTTACTTAGTATTACCGATGTATGGCTGGGGTTTGCCGTATACAAAAAGGCATCGTTCATATTAATAGGGTATGACGAAGCCGAAAATGTGGCACCTCTTACAAAAAAGATAATTACCACGGCCATCAGGGCAAGGTAAGCACCATGCACGGTATAATAACGCTTACTGCTAACCTCCGGCTGCGGCTTTTGGGCCACGGCTTTATAGCCAAACCATAGTATTGCTACCAGTACAAAGTAAAACAGAAAGCCATACCAAAAATCTACTATAAAATCGAGCAGTAGCGCAGGGCCTACTTCTTTCATCATAATAAAATCGGTAAGCACAATGCGTGCCTGCTTAAACGGAAAGTAAAAAATATCGGCTACATTAATTACCAGCCCAAGGGCATTGGTAATTAAAAATACCCAAAACAATACTTTTTGATAGGTTGCATGCTCGGCAATGCGCAAAGGCAATAGCGACAGCAGCACAAAAAGCATGTTTATATATATAATAGAAACCGTATCAAACATTAGGCTGCCCTTTATAAGCTGCCATAAAGATGTTTGGTTAAGCGGGTCTATAAGTGTGGTGTTAAAGCTGTAAAAAGCCAGACGGCACAGCATAAATACAACGTAAACCAGTAGCAAACGGGCAAATAATACCCCTAACCTGCTCTTAAACTGTATTTTCATTAAAGGAGCGCCAATTGTTTTAAAAACGTTAAGCCGTTCATTATTAGCGCCGCAAATATAATAGTTTTTTAATTGACAGTTAACAAACCCTTAACTTTTAACGCTATACCAGAGTACAGTTTAAAGTTAAAGATTAAACCTGAAAGTTTTATGGTGCCACCAGTTTAAACCCTACCCTGGGTATGTTTTCTATACGGATGTTTTCGTCTTCGCGGAAAATTTTGCGCAGGCGCGATATAAACACATCCATACTGCGGCCCATAAAATAATCATCTGTACCCCAAAGGGCTGTGAGTATTTTTTCGCGTTTCAGTATGGTATTCTTGTTATCTATAAAGAGTTTTAGCAATGCCGATTCGCGCTCAGTAAGTTGTGTGGTAGTTCCGTTTTTAGAGATGGCATAATTCTCCGGGTCAAAAATAAACGAGCCTATGCTGAAGGTAGTGTTTTTAACGGCAGGCAATTTTTGGCTGCGCTGCAAAAACACTTCTATTTTAAGTATAAGCTCTTCCATGCTGTAGGGCTTAACCAGGTAATCATCAGCACCCAGCTTAAGGCCCTTAATTCGGTCTTCTTTAAGTGTCTTTGCCGAAAGAAATATTATGGGCACCGCCACATTGCGCTGCCTTATGGCTTCAGCCAGCTCAAAGCCGTCCATTTCCGGTAGCATAACATCCAGTATACACAGGTCAAACTCCTGCTGCTTAAAAGCATCAAATGCTATTTTGCCATTTGTAAAATGCACCACATCATAATACTGCTCAAGGTTATCGGCCGTTAAAAACGCCAGGGTGCTATCGTCTTCTACATACAGTAACTTTTTTTTCATGCCAGGCTGTGTTTGGGTATGTATATGCTTATGGTTACGCCGTTATTGCCAGGGTTATTTTTTACAGAAATCTTCCAGCCGTGCAGGCCGCAAATTTTCTTTACATAAAAAAGGCCAAGGCCAAAACCTTCTACTTCTTTTTTATTTTCGCGCGGCACACGATAAAAACGGTCAAATATAAAATCAAGGTGCTCCGGCGGTATACCGGGGCCATTATCTGTAAACTGCAACTCAAGGCCATTGCCCTGCCTGCCCACATTAACGTTTACCTGCGGATTTTCTGCTCCATATTTTATGGCGTTTTCTATAATGTTATAGGTAATATTATAAAAGTGGAACTCATCGGCCAGTATTTTATATTCGGGTGCATCGGTGGTAAGCGCTATACCCGCGTGTTCAAATTTAACCAGTACATTATCGCGCAGCATCTCCAGAGTTTCTACCACATTAAACTGCTGCTTTTGCAGCGCCACAATACCGGAGTCGGTCTTGGCAACCGATAGTATGCGCTCTATATGCTGGTTGAGCTTGTTACTTTGTTCTATAATTATTTGCAGGTACTTATTAAGCTTGGGGTTATTTTCTATAGCCTCTTGCTTTGCCGCATAGTTAGACGCTATAAGTATAGACGACAACGGGGTTTTAAACTCGTGCGTCATGTTATTGATAAAGTCTTTTTGCAGCTCAGTATATTTTTTTTGCTTAAGCAGCAGTATAACAGAGTATACATATATAACCAGCACTAGCAAAAGCACGCCGGTATATATCCAGTATTGCTTAAGCGAATACACATAGCTGTGCACCATATCAGGAAAACGTACCGCAAAATAATACACCAGCCCCGGGCGCTTGGTAAAGCAGTTAACACACTGCTGCGCCTTGGCATCGGGCTTGTTGTTTATGGCTATATATTCGCCATACACCATGGCATCGCTGCCGCAGTCATAAATGGCATATTCATAATCCATGTCAAGCTTTACCTTTTGCAACTCGTTTTTAAGGTAAAATTCCAATACCTCTCCTTCAAAAACATCATTTACATTTACCACATAATAATCTTCGGCCACCTTTTTAATGGGACTTTCGGGTGGCAGTTCGCTGTTGTTATCGTGGTATATTTTTGCCACAACATCCTGCAGGGCAAAATGTATTTTTTCGCCAACCTCCTTTTTTTCAAAGTCGTAGGCGCGGCTTATGGTAAGCAGCTGCATGGCTAATACACCCACAATGGCTACAAAACCTATAAAGACGATTATATTTAATTTACTGAATTTCACAATTTTTGGAACGTAATTTGCAACAAAGGTAACAGCTTATTATATTTGAACGCCGATATTAGTATAAAAAACGCTAAGCCACAACCCGTTAACATGTCGTTAACAAGAGTTTGAAAGCGGTTAACAAATATGTGACGGTAAACCAATATATTTGTGTTATTGAAAATGAATATCAATTATTAACTATAGAAATTAAATTAATTATGAAAACGCTTAAAATTTCGCTATTTGCTGCTGCTGCATTTTTCTTTGCTTCTAACGTAGCTACTGCTCAGGAAACAAGAAAAGTTGATGCTAAGCCCGCAGCTCCTGCTGTTACAGCTGTAAGGCCTGTAGAACAAAAGCCAATGGGCATTGCTTTTGCAGAAGATACTCACACGTTTGGTGATATTACACAAGACAAACCGGTATCTCATGACTTTACTTTTAAAAACACGTCTAAAGAAACCATCCTTATTACAGGTGTTAAGCCATCTTGCGGATGTACTGCTACAAACTACACTAAAACCCCTATTAAACCGGGAGAAAGCGGAAATGTAACAGCTACTTACAATGCACATGCAGTAGGCCCTTTTACTAAAACACTTACTGTTACCACTAACGATACAGATGCTACTAAAACCCTTTATATTAAAGGTAAAGTAATTGCTAACGAAACTCCAGCAGCTACGGCACCTACACAACACTAAGAAATTAGTTAGCTTATAAAA
>JAZKDS010000189.1:0-2417 GCA_040387455.1 Bacteroidota bacterium | reverse complement strand
ACTTTTATCAAATTTGTATAATAAAAAATAGTCAACCTATTTTAGGACTAGTCACACTTTATGTAAAAAGTAGCGCGCTTCTGGGCCACCTTGTTCATCATTACCAAATTTATCCAGTTTTTTAAGCATACTTTCCGGTTCCATAATCAGGAATTTCAGGTGGTCGCCTTCTGCATCAAGGGTTACAATGTTTTTATCATCCAGGTTGTAAGTGCCTTTGTACACATTTGGCTTGTTTTCTTTACCAATATATTGCGATGATAAGGAGTAGGTCTTGTCGGTATTCAGGGTAATATTGGTCAAAATGCCCTTGCAATCGCCACACGGCAAACTGCCGGAATAATTACCTGCCCATGCAGGCTGGCCTGTTGTGGCAGCCCCGGCTACCGAATCTTTAGGTACGCTATCGGTTTCAACCGTAGGCAGTGTGCCTTGTTCTTTTTGTTCTACGCTTGGTGTTTCAGGCTCGTTTTTACAGCCAACGGCAAGGCCCAGCAATGCCGAAAGGCAGAATATTTGCAGTGTTTTCATAACAGTTTCAGTTTTGGTTATTATAAAGTTACCTAAAATAGTGTGGGGCATGTACTAACAAATTCATAAATTGGGCTAAGGTTACCGCGTTGTGCCTAAAAACCTATAGCTTTGCGCTTTTTGAAAAACATTTTAATAGAATGAAGAAAGATATTATTATACCAATAGCCGAAAACGTATACATGGCTGCCATGCAGGAATGGAATGACGATTTTATGGAAAAAACATGGTATGCCTACCTTATTAACGATAGCAAAGAGGCACTGGAAACTGTTATAGTGGTTAGCAGTGCAAAGGGACTGCTTAATGGCGAAGAACGCAAAACCAGCAGGCTGCGTCATAATTTTGCAGAAATAGGCCCAGATACCGCGCTTAAAATTGAAATGATTGAAGGCAGCGTGCTTGCGCTTGATAATATGTTTATGGTTACGTTTTTTAAAGGCAACATGCTGTATGATAAAAGCTTTGTGTTTAAAGCCGGTACTATAAATGCTGATAACACTCTAGAAGTACCTGTTATTTTTAAAGAAGGCGTTTTAGTAAAATAAGTCATAAAGTTATGTGGATTTGAGTAAGCAACTTTGAACCTTAAACTTTAAAACCTGAATTCAAAAATGAATAAAATATACCACCTAAAAACCTGTTCTACCTGCGTTAAGATTTTAAAATCGCTGCCTAATACAGAAGGGTTTGAAAAACAAGATATTAAAAATGAACCGCTTACCGAAGCACAGCTTGATGAGCTGTACAAAATGGCAGGCAGCTATGAAAGTTTGTTTAGCCGTAATGCCACCCTATATAAAGAGCGCGGTCTTAAAGACAAGCCGCTTACCGAGGCAGATTATAAAAGCCTTATCCTGGAGCATTACACCTTTTTAAAGCGTCCGGTTATTGTAGCCGGAGAGCAGGTGTTTATAGGCAATAAGCCTGCAACGGTTACTGCTGCCATAGAGCATCTTAAATGATATGGACATTAAGATTTCCTAACTTTTTAGTTATCTTTACACCACTTAAAAATTTTTCATGATACAATCCATGACCGGCTTTGGCAAAGCATCACTGCAAATGCCTACCAAAAAAATTACTGTAGAAATCAAATCGCTAAACAGCAAAGGGCTCGATCTTAACGTGCGCATGCCATCGGTTTTCAGAGAGATGGAACTTGGCCTTCGCGCAAAAATTGGCCAGAGGCTGGAGCGTGGCAAAATAGATTTCTCGCTGTATGTAGAGGCTACGGGAGAGGAAACATCGTCAAAAATTAATGTGCCCATTGTAAAGGCTTACATCAGCCAGATGAAAGAGGTTATACCTGGCGGTGATGATACCGAGTTTATGAAAATGGCCGTGCGTATGCCCGATGCCCTTAAAACAGAACGTGAGGAGATCGACGAAAACGACTGGTCTACCATCCAGGGTGTAATTGACGAGGCACTAAATAATATTTACAATTTCCGTGTTGCCGAAGGTATTTCTTTAGAGAAAGAATTCCTGCTAAGGATAGGCAATATCCTTTCGCTCATGAACGAAACGGTAGGTTATGATGCAGAACGCATCCAAACGATAAAAGAGCGCCTGAGGGGCTCTATTGATGAGCTTAAGGTTAATGTAGACGAAAACCGTTTTGAGCAGGAGCTTATTTTTTATCTTGAAAAAATGGACATTACCGAAGAAAAGGTAAGGCTGGAAAATCACCTGCATTATTTTATGGAAACCCTTGCCGGTACCGAGGCCAATGGCCGAAAACTGGGCTTTATAGGCCAGGAAATGGGCCGCGAAATAAACACCATGGGCTCTAAAAGCAACCACGCAAAAATGCAAAAGCTGGTGGTACAAATGAAAGACGAACTTGAAAAAATAAAAGAGCAGGTACTTAACGTACTATAAAT
>JAZKDS010000188.1:6175-7885 GCA_040387455.1 Bacteroidota bacterium | reverse complement strand
AAATGCTTATACATTTACTGGATACCTTTGGCACAAATGAAGATAAAAGCCTTAAAATCAAACTTTCGCGCGAGGAACTTGCCGGCATGGTGGGCACAGCTACCGAAAGCTGCATAAGGCTCTTATCAGAATTTAATAAACTGGGGGTTATTGAGTTATCGGGTAAAAAAATTACCGTTACCGATAAGCCTCAACTGCAAAAGCTGGTAAATTAGTTACGCCTCTACAGGTGCAGCAACTTTTACACCCTCTAATATTGCTTTGAAATAGTGCAGTTTTTCTAATATATCCTGCTGTTCCGGCTTAAAGTAATGGGTTTGCCTAAACAGGTTTTGATAATACGCTATACCATCTAGAAGATTGTTTTTAAACGTATTCCATTTTTTAACCTGTGCTGGGGTCATGCTGCATTCTTTATTAATTTCATCTGTAAAATAGTCGGCATACAGTTGCAGCTCTTTTATAAACATATTAGGCCTGTAACCGTTTGCCAGTAAAAATTCATTACCATAAATATGGCGTACCATGCTGTGCAACGAAATCTCTTTATCAAAATAAGCCATGTTAGGCCCGGGGCAAATAACCACGCCCTGTGCTTCTCCTTTTACAGGAATACCGTTTTGCAGGTAAGCCGGGTTGGCCAGCCCCACGCACAGGCACGATTTTATAGTTATGGCTTCCTGCTGCCGGTTGTATTCCTTTTTAGATAAAGTGTCTTTTTGTAGTTGCAGCTCCTGTAATTTAAGCTGCTGGTATTTGCGCGATGCCGTACAGATACCCTGCTCATCAAACTCCCGGCTTAGGGCTAAAAGTTTTTTAGGGCATGAGCTGCCTGCCTTGTGGTGGGCAATTCGCTGGTTTTTTAAAACCTCATTGGTTGTACCTTTTACGGTATTAAACGGTACACCCAGGGGCGATATATCGCTTTTATAAAAATCGCCTTCGTGGGCATTCATAAGCAAATGCCTTGTATCGGCATCTATGGCTGTGGCTTCGGGTACCAGCAAAAATGGTGAGCCCCACCCTACTGAATCAGTTTTGTAATACTCTAAAAGGAAATCATGCTCGGCAGCGGTACCCACCCCACCCTGAACCGTTATTTTTAAATCCATGGGCTGTTGCGGAACAACAGCTTCTTTTAAGGCAAGTGCTTTAACCATTAGTCCATGGGCAGTATCTATAAGCTCCTGCCTGCGTTGTTTAAATTCTTCCATAATAGGCCCCAGCAGCAGCCCATCGGTAGCAAAGGCATGCCCGCCGCAATTAAGGCCAGATTCTACCCTGTACTCGCTTACCCAAATGCCTTTTTTAGCTAAAAAGCTCCCTTGTATCATGGCCGACCTAAAATCGCTCACCTTAAGGATTACCTTTTTTTTGAAGTTGCCGTTTTCATCGGGAAAAAAATCTGGAAACCCGGCAATATAGCTGTACAGCGATGGGTTCATTCCGGCCGAAAGCACTACAGACGAACCCAGCGTACTGTTTGCAAAACCCCGCAAGGCGGCATGGGCATCGTTATACATAACCGGCAATGCCTCATTATTTATGTAGTTTGTCTTATCTACCTTAGTCATAATATTTACATCTATGGCGCCTGGTTGCAGGTGCTTGTTTACAAAGCTCCTAATCTCGTTAGACTTGTCAAAATCGCTGCAGGCATAAAACTGCAGGCCGCGCTTTACAGGGCTAAGCTGCGGCAGCATGGCAATA
>JAZKDS010000188.1:0-6165 GCA_040387455.1 Bacteroidota bacterium | reverse complement strand
AGCGCCTGCCTGCTTGTAGCCAGCTCATTGCAAAAAGCCGCATATTTTTTTTTTACAATCTTATCTACTAAATCAAGATAGCCCGTTATGCGCTGTGCCCTGTAGTCGTGCACTTTTTGCGTAATTTCTTTATACGGCAGGCAAAATGCAGTGCCGTAAAAGGCATTCATTTTTTCTATAAGCTCATCATCTACTATAGAAATAACCGAATCTATGCCAAAGTGCGCCAGCCTGATGGGTGTATCTATAGTATAGGCAAGGCCCATTACAGGGATGTGAAAAGTGTGTAGTTTCATAATATCAGTATTTGTTACCCGTGGCAGCAAATATGATATATCCTGAATCATAAAAATATGATTATTGTCATGTTTTAAAAATCAAGGTTAAGCGGCGTTTAAAAATTGCCCAACTTGTGATATTTGATGTAAAGGAAATATGGCTTAAAGTAAATTCAGGAAAGCTTGTAAAACAACTGGTATGGTAGCACATTGTTTTATTTTTCAGAAATATTTTTGCCCGGTGCAAAGTTACCGCAAAAGTTTGAGGGTTTAGTGAACCGATGAGTTCAGCAAACATTTAAAAAAAATCATATAGCACCCGATTACATTTTCATTTTACCATGACCTGAATTTTTAACTCGATTTCGAACTCCGAAAGTGAAATATTAAGCGTTTTTTAGGAACCGTTAAGTTCAATTCTGAATCTGAAATCTATCATCTAAAATTAGTTGATTCCGAACTCCGAAAGTGAAATATTAAGCCAAAAAAGCCCCCGAAGGAGCTTTTTGTATGCTTAATTTTATTTACATATTTCGGCGGTACTGTCCTCCTACTTCAAAAAGGGCACTGGTAATTTGCCCAAGTGAACACACTTTGGTGGCTTCCATAAGCTGTTCAAAAATATTGCCATTTTGCACTGCAATTTCCTGAACTATAGCCAATTGCTCTTTCACTCTTTCTTCATGAGAGGCATGTAGGGATTGTAATGTAGTAATCTGAAACTGTTTCTCCTCTTCAGTTGCACGGATAACCTCTGCAGGTACCACTGTAGGCGACCCTTTAGAACTCAGAAAGGTGTTCACCCCAATAATTGGGAACTCACCTGTGTGTTTAAGTGTCTCATAATAAAGGCTTTCCTCCTGTATTTTAGAACGTTGGTACATGGTTTCCATAGCGCCCAATACACCGCCCCGTTCTGTAATACGGTCAAATTCAGCCAGTACAGCATCCTCAACAAGGTCAGTAAGCTCCTCAATGATAAACGATCCTTGGATAGGGTTTTCATTCTTGGCAAGACCAAGCTCTTTGTTGATAATCAGCTGTATAGCCATTGCACGACGTACCGATTCTTCGGTTGGCGTAGTAATGGCCTCGTCATATGCATTGGTATGCAGCGAGTTACAGTTATCATATATAGCGTAAAGTGCTTGTAATGTGGTTCTTATATCGTTAAAATCGATTTCCTGTGCGTGCAGCGACCTACCCGACGTCTGGATATGGTACTTAAGCATTTGCGCACGCTCGTTAGCATTATACTTGTTTTTCAGTGCTTTAGCCCATATTTTACGTGCCACACGCCCTATAACGGCATACTCAGGGTCGATACCATTACTAAAGAAGAACGACAGGTTAGGCCCAAAATCGTTAATGTTCATACCGCGGCTCAGGTAGTACTCTACGTAAGTAAATCCGTTAGCTAACGTAAAGGCTAACTGCGTAATAGGGTTAGCACCGGCCTCGGCAATGTGGTATCCGGAGATAGAAACAGAGTAGAAATTCCTTACATTTTTAGTAATGAAATACTCCTGTACGTCGCCCATTAGCCTGAGCGCGAACTCGGTAGAAAAAATGCAGGTGTTTTGCGCCTGGTCTTCCTTAAGTATATCAGCCTGAACGGTGCCACGTACCTGGCTTAACGTCCTGACTTTTATATCGTTATATACATCAAGTGGTAAAACCTGATCGCCCGTTACACCTAACAGCATCAAGCCAAGGCCATCATTACCCTTTGGCAGGTCGCCATTGTAGGTAGGTCGTGGTGTGCCCTTAGCGTTATATATTTCATTAATCTTGTTATCAACCTCATCTTCAAGGCCTTGTTCTTTAATATAGAACTCACATTGTTGGTCTATGGCGGCATTCATAAAAAAGCCTAACAGCATAGGCGCCGGCCCATTGATGGTCATACTTACCGATGTCATGGCATGTGCCAGGTCAAAGCCCGAATAGAGCTTCTTGGCATCGTCAAGGCAGCAGATAGATACACCCGCATTACCAATTTTACCATAGATATCCGGCCTGAAATCAGGGTCGTTACCATATAGGGTAACGCTGTCAAATGCTGTAGATAAGCGCTTTGCAGGCATACCAAGGCTCACGTAATGGAAACGCCTGTTGGTACGCTCAGGGCCACCCTCGCCCGCAAACATACGGGTTGGATCTTCGCCCTCACGCTTAAACGGGTACAGGCCTGATGTAAACGGGAACTCGCCCGGCACATTTTCCTGAAGGCACCAGCGTAGTATATCGCCCCATGCCTGGTATTTAGGCAGAGCAACCTTAGGTATCTGGCTGTGGCTCAGGCTCTCGGTATGCGTTTGTATTTTAATTTCCTTGTCGCGCACCTTAAAGGTGTACACAGGATTCTTGTATTTATCAACTTTTTCGCTCCAGGTATAAATAACCTCCCAGTTATAAGGGTCGAGGTTCATCTTAACACGGTCAAACTCACCTACAAGCAGTCTCAAGAAGTCGGCATCAACGCCCGATCGCGGCGCAACCGGCTCAATACCAAACTTAGCCAGTTCCGGCTTTAGCCCTGCTACACTTTCTATGGTCTTATAAATACCATACAACTTTTGGGCAACCTCCTGCTGGCTGGCAGCCGTAGTATCATACTTGCGGTTATTTTCGGCAATCTCGCTAAGGTAACGTGTTCTGTGTGGGGGGATTACAAATATCTTTTCGCTCATTTCGCGGATAATGGCAAAGGTAGATTTCAGGTCCTGAAGGCCTGTTATTTCTACTATTTTGTCCATTATCTTCTTATATAGCGTGTTCATGCCGGGGTCGTTAAACTGGCTGGCAATGGTGCCAAAAACCGGCAGGCTATCCGGGTTGGCATCCCATAGGTTATGGTTGCGCTGATATTGCTTTTTAACATCGCGTAGGGCATCAAGAGAGCCGCGCTTGTCAAACTTATTGATGGCAACAAGATCTGCAAAATCCAGCATATCAATCTTTTCCAACTGTGTAGCAGCGCCAAACTCCGGTGTCATTACATATAAAGACACATCGCTGTGTTCTATAATCTCGGTATCGCTCTGACCAATACCCGATGTTTCCAGTATAATCAGGTCATATTTAGCAGCTTTAAGCACCTGAATGGCCTCGGCTACATATTTTGACAGGGCCAGGTTACTTTGGCGTGTAGCCAAAGAACGCATATAAACCCTTGGGTTATTAATGGCATTCATCCGGATACGGTCGCCCAGCAAAGCCCCGCCAGTCTTACGTTTAGACGGATCTACCGATATAAGGCCTATGGTTTTTTCAGGAAAATCTATCAGGAAACGGCGTACCAGCTCGTCTACTAAAGATGACTTACCTGCACCACCTGTACCGGTAATACCCAGTACAGGTATAGTGCTGTTTTCGTTTTGTTTATGAATGGCATCCAGCGCAGGCTTAGCTACTTCCGGGAAGTTTTCAGCCGAAGATATTACCCTTGCAATAGCCGTTGGGTTCTTCTCTGCCAGGTGATTAACCTCGCCATTAAGCACCTCGCCTATAGGATAATCGGCTTGTTTAACAAGGTCATTTATCATGCCCTGAAGGCCTAAAGAGCGGCCATCATCGGGTGAATAGATGCGTGTAATACCATACTCGTGCAGTTCCCTGATTTCATCAGGCAGGATAACCCCGCCGCCGCCGCCGAATATCTTTATATGGCCGGCACCCTTTTCCTTAAGCAGGTCGTGCATGTACTTAAAATATTCATTATGACCACCCTGGTAAGAAGTCATAGCAATAGCATTGGCATCTTCCTGAATGGCGGTATTAACTACCTCTTCTACACTACGGTCGTGCCCAAGGTGAATTACCTCTACACCGGTTGCCTGAATGATACGGCGCATGATGTTGATAGCCGCATCATGACCATCAAAGAGCGATGCTGCGGTTACAATTCTTACTTTATTATTAGGAATATAGGGTTGTACTGGCTCCATGTTGAATTATATTCAATTTTAAGTCTGCAATTTACGTATTTATTAAAAATTTCAAAATAATAGTTTGGTTTTTATACGATAATATGACCAAGGTTGCCATTATCCATATACACCATCCTCACAGGAAAATGCAGTGCCGGTATGGCTGTAGGATACCAGTTGCGGCCGCTTTTACATACCAGCAGCAGACCTTCGTCATTACCTAAAGCAGTAAAATCATCGCGCTGTGGCTGGCGTGCAAACACCTGTAAACCTTCTTCTGTAATAAGCTTTTCAGCCAATGCAGGCACATTAGCGTTTACCAGGCCAATTTCGCTAACACTGATGTACGATTTAGAACTAAAGGCTTCATTATCGTATGATTTTTTGGGGTAACGGGTTATAATCTCGGCGATATTGCCGTTGTTATCGTAAAAATAGAACGATTTGGCATTCCAGTTTACAAAGTCAACAATATCTGTAGTATCATCTATTTTTATGAGATCTGTTTTGGAGCTGAAATATGCATGGGCTTCGTCAAAATGATTATTAGGCACATCTATAGCAAAATGATATACCGGCTTTAGGTTTTCTGATTTTTTAAAGATCAGTTCTGTACCGCCTATCTTAAAGCACATCAGCGCGTTGCTTTCTTTAAAATAAGGCTCAAGGCCAAAAACCCTGCGATAAAAAACTTCTGTAGCGGCAAGGTTATCGCTAAGCAGTTCGAGTTCAATAATATTCATAGTGTAATCTTGAAGGGCTAAGATAATGATTTGCAAGGCGTTTACGTTAGGCTTTTACTAAACTTTGTTACCAGTATGTAAGCAGAGGTATTTATGCAATACCTTTGCCTAAATTTTTGTAGCTACCATGCGTGCCAAATACTACCTTGCTGCCATTACAGCATTTACCATCTGGGGATTGTTTAGTTTTGTACTTAAGCCCTTAGACACTTATCCTTCGCCCGACATCCTTTTTTACCGCATATTTTTATGTGTTATACTTATGCTGGTAACTAACCTAACCATAAGGCGCAGGCAGCTAAAGGAAACACGCGATTTACTGATGCAAAAGCCCCTTAAGACCAGGAGAAACCTTGCTCTTTTAACAGTGCTTAGCTCTATACTTCTGGCAGCCAACTGGTTCTTTTTCATTTATGTAATGAACCAAATAAGTGTTAAGGCGGCATCATTTTCTTACCTGATATGCCCGCTGATTACCACCGTTTTTGCGTTTATTATCTTAAAAGAAAAACTGAGCCCGTTGCAATGGCTTTCTATACTTATAAGTACCGCGGCGTGTGTACTGCTGTCTTTTAACAACGTGGCCGATTTAGGTTACAGCCTTTTAGTAGCTGGCAGCTATGCGTTATATTTAGTGCTTCAAAAGAAATTTGATGGTATAGATAAATTTGTATTGTTATCTACCCAGCTGGTTATTACATCTGTCTTTTTGTTGCCATTTTACCCGGTATACAGCGGCCCCATACCCACCGAACCTATATTCTGGACCTACATAGCCATAATAGCGGTATGCTTCACCATTCTACCCATGCTGCTTAACCTGTTTGCTTTAAAAGGTATAACATCTTCTACACTGGGTATTTTGATGTACATTAACCCTATTATCGGTTTTATGCTTGCCGCTTTTTATTATAAAGAAGAAATATCTGCTACACAAATTGTGGCCTATTCGCTTATTGCTGTGGCCATTGCCATTTTTAATATAGGCAGTTACTTAAAAATGCGCAGGGCATAAACAAAGATGCCGCGCTATTGCGCGGCATCTTTCCCCTCATCAACCATTATCTAAAAATAGATAATTACTAATTTTTAATGTTTCATAAACATGGCAGGGTCAATTTCTATACCCAAGCCCCTTGCCACACCTATGCCCAGCTGTACATCTGCCCTAAACCAGTGGCATATCTGGCGGTTTATAATTTCTTCTTTTTT
>JAZKDS010000187.1:1634-1974 GCA_040387455.1 Bacteroidota bacterium | reverse complement strand
GTAAGCAATGCTATTTATTTTGTAGTAATTACTGTACTGTTTTGATTCTCTTTTGTTTATGAAACGAAAAAATTTCATATAAAAATAAAAGTGCGCTTTTAAGATGGCAAATAAGTGTGGAAATTTCCCCAATAGTAAAAACCGTACCCCTGCCATTCCGTCCATAAGCAGCCTTATAAAAAATACAGGAAGCATTTGCCCTGCCGGAAGGTTCTTTAAAAGCATCCATAACGAGTTGCGGAAGTTAAGGAAGGTTTTGCGCGGATTTTCGGTGGTAAGTGTTGCCCCGCCCACATGGTATACTACACTTTGAGGCACTACGATATTGCGCTTGCCTAAA
>JAZKDS010000187.1:0-1624 GCA_040387455.1 Bacteroidota bacterium | reverse complement strand
AGATTTGTAGCAAAAACGTACTTTATAATTGTGGTTAAAGGCACGCCAGCACAGGTCTATCTCTTCCTGGTGGGCAAAAAAATCCTGGTCAAAGCCGCCCAGGGTGCGGTAGGCATCCTTCCTGATAAAAAAGCAAGCCCCTGATGCCCAGAATATCTGGGTTTCATCGTCATACTGTCCGCGGTCTTCTTCTACAACTTCTACAATGCGCCCTCGGCAAAAAGGGTAGCCATATTTATCTATAAAGCCTCCGGCGGCACCGGCATATTCAAAATGGGTCTTCTTTTTATAATCCAGCAGCTTGGGCTGTATAATGGCGGTTTCGGGGTCGGCCTCAAACAGGTCGAGCACCGGTTGCAGCCAGCCTGCAGTTACTTCTACATCGCTGTTTACAAGGCAGTACAGCTCTTCTTCTATGCCTTCCAGCGCTACGTTATAGCCCTTGGCATAGCCAAAGTTGCCTTTATTCTGAATTATTTTTACCTCAGGGTACTGTGCCTGTACAAAGGCCACAGAATCATCGGTAGAGGCGTTATCGGCCACATATACAGTAGCTTCGGGCGAATGCGCGGTTACAGAGGGCAAAAACTGCTCCAGCAGGCTGCGGCCATTCCAGTTGAGTATTACTACGGCTATTTGTTTCATATAGAGGGTGCATATTGGGGCACATCGGGCAAAAAGATATACTTTTCGGCTTCATGATCCATCTGGCAAAAATAATGGTTAAGGCCGTTGGTTACCATAAGGTGCGTGGCATTAAGTGTCATGTTATAACGGGCAATCTGGTCAAAGGTTATCTGGGTTATGGGCACGGCGGGGGCTTTGCACTCTACTATAAGGTATATGCTGCCATTTGGGTTAAAAACCACCACGTCATACCGCTTGTTCATACCGTTAACTTTTACAATCTTCTCAACGTTTACGTGCGATTTAGGAAACTTTTTATCTTCAAGCAAAAAGCGCACTACATGCTGGCGCACCCATTCTTCGGGCGTGAGCACAATAAATTTTTTACGGATGTCATCAAAAATAGCTATCTTATTTTCACTATTTTTGAAACGGAATGTATACTCCTTAAAATTGAGCTTTTGCATGGTGCAAAGGTATTATTTTTAGGCAATAAACACACAGCACTATAGTGGACGAGGTTACCAGAATTGTAAACGATATTAAGCAGGGCAATATAAAGCCCCTTTATTTTTTAATGGGGGAAGAGCCTTATTATATTGATAAGCTTACCGAATATATTGAAAATAATATACTTACCGAAGACGAAAAAGGTTTTAACCAGATGGTGCTGTATGGTAAAGATGTAAGCATGGAAGACGTGATAGGCAATGCCAAACGCTACCCCATGATGGCCGACAGGCAGGTGGTTATTGTAAAAGAAGCCCAGGAACTGAGCCGCACCATAGAAAAATTGGAAAGCTATGCCGAAAATCCGCAGCCTACTACCGTGCTGGTTTTTGCCTACAAGTATAAAACGCTGGACAAGCGCAAAAAGGTTACTAAGCTGTTAGATAAGGCAGGGGTGGTTTTTGAAAGCAAAAAGCTGTATGAAAACCAGGTGGCCGACTGGATTAAGCGTGTGCTGAGTGGCAAAGGCTATGGCATTGAGCCTAAA
>JAZKDS010000186.1:3001-4836 GCA_040387455.1 Bacteroidota bacterium | reverse complement strand
AAGCTTAGAAGCCATCGTTGTTCCGCTCAAAGTAAGAGTAGTTGTCAAGAAAAATGAGCCAGACAATAACAAAAATAATAACCAGCACATAGCGGTTGCTTAAAAATTTAAGAAACGGGTAACGGGTAGTTATTTTTTTTAAAAATTTCATCTATTTAAATTCCAAAATACAAATCCCAAATAACAAACTAAGAACCACTTGTGGCTGACTTTTCGAGTATTGAGGAAAAAATTTTCTTTAATTCTGTTGCTTCCTGTATTAAAATTGCAAGTTGGCTTTGATATTCAATGTTGCAAACACTTAGCAAATTAAGCCAATAATTAGATTCTTTAGCCTCTTTTCGGCATATTTTTATGCGGTAATAAAAATCTTTCCTGCTCAAAGATTCATTTGCCTCTATATAATTAGCTCCTACCGAACCGGATGACCTTACCAGTTGTTTTCCATCTTCAAATACCTCTATGGTGTTAGGTAATGTTTTGAGCATCATTCTGCAATCTCTTGCGAAAATAAAAGTACGTTGCTCTAAATCATATACCTTATCGGCCATATTTACAGGGTATGAGTGAAGTTTGTTTATTTGTTTTTTGGTGCTTGTAATTTGTTACTTCTAAAGAATCCTTTGGTTTATAACTGCCCTTACTACATCAATAGCTACCGTATTATACTTATCATTTGGTATAATAATATCGGCAAAAGCCTTGGTAGGCTCAATAAACTGCTCGTGCATAGGCTTTAGGGTGCTCTGGTAGCGGCTAAGCACTTCTTCCATATCACGGCCACGTTCGGCAATATCGCGCTTTAAGCGACGGATAAGCCTCTCATCAGGATCTGCGTGTACAAATATTTTAATATCAAATAAATCGCGCAGCTTAGGGTCAGATAGTATAAGTATGCCTTCTACAATCATTACTTTGCGCGGATTTGTATGTATAGTATCGTCTGTACGGTTGTGTGTAACAAAAGAATATACTGGCTGCTCTATGGCATTGCCGGCCTTAAGTTCTTTAAGATGTTCTGTAAGCAGCTCAAAATCTATTGCACGGGGGTGGTCAAAATTAATTTTGGCACGCTCTTCATAACTTAAGTGGTGTGTTTCGCGGTAGTAGTGGTCCTGGCTCAGTATGCCTACTTCTGTAAGAGGCAACTGATTCATGATCTGGTGTACTACTGTGGTTTTACCGCTTCCGGTGCCGCCTGCAATTCCTATAATAAGCATTAATAACAGTTTTTGTTTGTGCAAAAATAGCAAATATAGGCGGGTGGCAAGCAGTAGTTGTATTATTAAATTTGGCGCAGCCCTTTACGGAACCCTACCGGGGTAACACCTTTCTTTTTAAGAAACACACGGTTAAAATAGGTAAGGCTCTCAAAACCTGATGCCATGGCAATTTCGCCTACGGGCAGGTCGCTCTCTGTAAGCAGGCGGCAGGCGTGCCCTGTGCGTATATCATTTACATAATCAGAAAACGTTTTGGCGGTAACGCGCTTAAAAAATTTACAAAAAGCGCTGGGGGTAAGGTGTACCAGCGATGCAACATGCTGCAATGTAATACGCTCTGAAGAATGATTTTGAATATAGCCGCACACGCGGTTAATGCGGTCTTCGTTTTCTTTGCTTTTAGGCGATGCAAAAAATGGAGATGACAGTGCCTGGTTTTTACATGCAGTGAGTTTTTGCAGCACATCGGCCAGCAAGAGCATCCGTTGTGCGCCGGGCATATCAGGCAGGGTTTTAAGTAATTTTACCAGCCCTCGGCAATGCTGCTGCGGATAATATAGCCCAATGGCCGCATCTGTAAGCATTTGCTTTACCTCGGCAAACTCAATGTGC
>JAZKDS010000186.1:0-2991 GCA_040387455.1 Bacteroidota bacterium | reverse complement strand
AGTGCTTATAAAATCTTCGCTAAACTGTATTACCACCGCCGCTGTGTTTCCGGCTTCGGGCTCGCTCATCCAGGTATGGGGCAGGCCGCCGCCCAGCAGTACCAGGTCGCCTTCGGTAAAGCTTTCATAGCTATCGCCTACTAACCGTTTGCCACTGCCTTTAGTTATGAGGGTAAGTTCATATTCCGGGTGGTAATGCCATTTAAATTCAAAATAAGGCACCATAGAATGGTAAGCCACAAACGACGTATTTATCCTTTTGCTTTCTACATTTTCATACAGTGCTTTCATGGGTACAATATAAGGCTAAATACTAAGCCTTTGCTTAAAATTTGTCAATATAGTGTTAGTTATTTGTTTTTAAGTGCCTGAAAATCTTCTTAAAGCGCAATAGCTTTGTCTTGAAATATTTTTATTTATGAGTACCGTAGCCCACAACATAGTGCAAAAGCTCCACGAGCCCTATGCGCTTACCGAAGAACAGATTTCTTTTTATCAAAACAACCGCTACATAAAGCTTAAACAGGTTTTTGATGCCGAAACCCTTGCTTATTTTAGTAATGAAATAAGCAGCCAGGTAGATAAAATGAATACGGTTGAAAAAGCGATTGATGAGCGCGATACGTATGGTAAGGCCTTTTTGCAGCTTTTTAACCTTTGGCGCGAAAGTGATACGGTAAAAGAGTTGGTATTTAGCAAAAGGCTGGGCAAAATAGCCGCCGATTTAATGCAGGTGGAAGGTGTAAGGCTGTACCATGACCAGGCTTTGTTTAAAGAAGGTGGCGGCGGTATAACCCCATGGCATGCCGACCAGTATTACTGGCCCTTAATGACCGATAAAACTGTTACTGTATGGATACCACTACAGGAAACGCCACTACAAATGGGCCCGCTGGAGTTTAGCGCCGGCAGCCATGTTATTGTTGAGGGGCGCGACCTTGAAATAGGTGATGAGAGCGAGAAACTGATGGAGCAGAAACTGCGTGTTACCGATTTTGCACATGTTATAGAGCCGTTTGACCTTGGTGAGGTAAGCTTCCATTCCGGATGGGTATTTCACAGGGCAGGTGCAAACGCTACAGATAAAATGCGCAGGGTTATGACCATTATATACATGGACAGGGATATGGTGCTTAAAGAACCTGAAAACAAAAACCAGGTTAACGACTGGAATACCTGGTGCCCGGGTGCTACAATAGGCGAAATTATAAACACACCTATTAACCCGGTACTCTACCAGCCCTAATATGAAAATTAATTACCTGTGCCCTTATTGGGGCAGCGAAGATAAAACTGCATCTGATTTTATAGAAAGTGTATTATCTGAAGGATACGATGGCATTGAAATAAACCTGCCGGAAAGGCCTGAGTTTTTATTGAGCCTGAAATTAAAGTTAAACGAAATAAAGCAATATAGGACGGGTTTTAGCTTTATAGCACAGTGCGTGCCGGAAGAGTGGAATGATACCCCGCAAGAGCATTTAAGAAGAGTACTGCAACGTTTAAAAACGCTTGCATCGTGGGAGCCCGATGCCATAAATATACATACAGGGAAAGACTATTATTCTTTTGAAGACAATTGCCGCATTATTGAGGCTGTAGAAGAGTTTGCTATAAAAAATAATGTACGCATATGGCATGAAACCCACCGTGGGCGTTTTAGCTTTCACCTGCCATCGTTAATACCTTATATAAAGCAATTTCCACAAATAAAACTAACCGCCGATTATTCGCACTGGTGCAGCGTGTCAGAGAGTATGCTCGATGGGCAGGGCAGCCTGCTTGCAGCGGTATTGCCACATGTGGCGCACATACATGCCCGTGTGGGCCATGCACAGGGCGCACAGGTTAATGAGCCTTTTGCACCGGAGTGGAAGCTACAGTTTGAAACGTTTATGGGCTGGTGGAAAGATATACTGCACTACCGCCAGGGCCAGGGCGATTCGCTTTTTACCATTACGCCAGAATTTGGTCCCATGCCCTACATGCCGGCACTGCCTTATACCAGCCAGCCGGTAGCCAACCAGTGGGAAATTAATGCAAGAATGAAAGACCATTTAAAAATAGATCTATGTTATTAGGTAATATATATAAAAGGCTGCTCTTGATGCCGCTGCTATTCTGTTCGCTGGTTAGCGCTCAGGAAACGCCTTTTAATACCATACAGCCTGTTGCACCGGCTTTTACAAACCTTCCGTTTGGGGCGGTAAAGCCTGGTGGCTGGATACAGCAGCAAATACAGGATAACCTTAACGGCTATACGGGCCACCTTGATAGCCTTGTGCCACAGCTTGTGGTTAAAGATGATATTTATGCCAAAGACCGCCTTAGCAAAAAAGTAAAAAGCAAAGATGTGGGCGCGCTGGGCGAAGGTGGCGAGTGGCAGGTGCAGTTTTTATGGTGGAACAGCGAAACCCAGAGCAACTGGTGGGACGGCTACATCCGGAGTGCTGTATTGGTAAACGATACAGTGCACCTTGCCCGAATACAAAAATACATACACAAGATACTTGCAACCCAGGATGCCGATGGTTACCTGGGTATTTATGATAAAGAGCTGCGCTATACATTTGATAATGAAAATGGCGAGCTGTGGGCAAAAACTACCTTATTGCGCGGCCTGCTGGCCTGGTTTGATTTTAAAGGGGACAAATCAGTTTTGGCAGCCGTGCAGAGGTCGGTTGATAATGTAATGGATAACTGGCCCATAAATGCCTCGCATCCGTTTAATTCGGTTAACCCTAATGTGGGTGGGCTTTCTCACGGGCTGGTATTTACAGATGTGCTTGAGGAGCTGTACAGGCTTACCGGTGAGCAAAAATATCTTGACTATGCATTATTTCTATACAAAGATTTCTCTATACAGGAGCTTAATGAAGATGCACAGTATAAAAAACTTAACGATGCTACCAGGAAGTTAACAGGGCATGGCGTGCATACTTATGAACACCTGCGCACGGTTGCTTTAGCTTATTATGTATCGGGCAACCC
>JAZKDS010000185.1:2066-4321 GCA_040387455.1 Bacteroidota bacterium | reverse complement strand
ATGCGCTTGCCGGTTTCATACAATTGTCTTTTTTCATCGTTTTTAGGCAGGTCATCATCATTATAGCCACGTTGTCCGTTGCCTTTAATCCACGGAGTATGGGCATAGCTGTAAAAGGCAAGCCTGTCAGGATTTAGCGCTTTGGTTTTTTCAATAGTATCTACCATGCTTTCCACCGTTTGGAAAGGCAGCCCAAACACAAGATCATGGCTTATAGAGGTATAGCCTATTTCGCGCGCCCACAAGGTAACTTTAGCCACATTATGAAACGGCTGAATGCGGTTGATGGCTTTTTGCACGGTTTCGTTATAATCCTGAACGCCAAAGCTTACCCGCCTGAAACCCAGGTTGTATAATTTTTCGAGGTGTACTCGCGTAGTATTGTTGGGGTGGCCTTCAAAGCTAAACTCATACGCGGGGGCTTTTACGGCCCGGTCAAAAATTCCGTTTATAAGTATTTCAATATTTTCAGGGCTAAAAAAAGTGGGTGTGCCACCGCCCAGGTGCAGTTCTTTAACAAGCGGTTTGGCCGGCAGGAGGTCGCAATACAGGGCCCATTCGTTAAGTACAGCGGTAATATAAGTAGTTTCTACCTCGTGGCGCCTGGTAACCCGCTTGTTGCAGCCGCAAAAGGTGCACATATTTTCACAAAAAGGCAGGTGAATGTACAGGCTTATACCCTCGGAGGCATTACTTTCATTAAAGGCTTTAAGCAAGGATTTTTTCCACTGTAGTGTGGTAAAATTGCTGTCTTCCCAATAAGGTACGGTAGGGTAGCTGGTATAGCGCGGGCCGGACACATTATACTTTTGTATTAAAGAATGTTCCATAACATTTAAATTTTTGAATTTCAAAGTTATGGCGGGTAAAACAGCAATAAAATGATAAATATCAGCCCGGGGTTTTTATGTACAGATATTAGGCCTTTTTAAAATTTAGTGTAAAAATAGTTCCTTCGCCCAATGTGCTCTTTACGTCAATAAAACCATTTTGGGCCTCCATAAATTCTTTGCTTATGGCAAGGCCCAGCCCCGTGCCTTCTTTTTGTGTGCCGGGCACCCTGAAATATTTATCAAATATTTTAGGCAGGTAAGTATCGGCAATGCCTATGCCGTTATCTTTAACCAGTATGCTTATAAATTGACCATTACTTTGTGTAGATATATTTATAGCAGAATTTTCATGGCTGTATCTAATGGCATTAGATATAAGGTTAGACACTATCCATACAGCTTTTTCTTTATCGGCAAGTATTTGGGGTAATTCCGGCAAAATAGTGCTGTGCACAGCAATATGCCTGGCCATTGCCTGGGCATTATTACTGTTAACTGCCGCGTTTACTATTGCATCTATGGTGCAGGGTTCTATGTTTAAAGCTGTTTTTCCGGTTTCTACCTGAGTAATGTTTAAAAGCTCGCCGGTAGTGCGCAGTAGCCTGTCGGTATCGTCTTTAAGCCCCGAAATAAGATGTTTCTGGTCGTTGTTGAGGCTACCGGTTTGCTCATTTTCTAAAAGCTGAATGCCCATTTTGATAGAAGCGATAGGCGTCTTGAATTCATGCGAAACCGTGGCTATAAAATTGGTCTTTGCAAAATCAAGCTCTTTATAAGGCGTTACATTCCGCAGGATAATAAAACTGCCTATATGCTTATCATCGGTTTCGCCGGTAGGTGTAATACTAATGGGCGCAAGCAGCTTTTCAAAATAACTTTCTTTATTGTCGGCATAAATTTTAAGGGTGCTATCAGTGTGTTGCAAAAGCGACCTGATAAGATCGTTGTACACCGCTACCTGTTCGGCCTTTTGGCCTATAATAGCCTCTTTTTTTAAGCCCGAAACCTGTAGCGCTTTTTCATTGATAAAAAGTATGGTATTCTTTTCATCGAGGCCAATAACAGGGTCGTGCAGGTTGTTTACCAGGGTTTCTATACGCTTTTTTTCCATAAGCAGTTTTTCAAGGTTGCTGTCATTATATTCCTGAAGCTTTTCGGCCATGGTATTGAATGATTTTGCCAACACGCTAAACTCATCATGCCCCTTAAAATATACACGTTGCAAATAGTTTTTTGCGGCAATCTGCCGGATGCTCTCGGTAAGGTCTCGAATGGGGTTTGCAATATACCCCGGCAGGTTAAAAATGAGTGTAAAGCCTATTATAAGGCAAAACGAACTGGTTATTGAAAGCCAAAGGATAGAGTTTTTAGCGGTATTGCCTGCAATGTTGCTTTTGCGTTTAATGGCATCCATGTTGAGCT
>JAZKDS010000185.1:0-2056 GCA_040387455.1 Bacteroidota bacterium | reverse complement strand
ATGTCTTTCCGCACCTGGTTTAGCAACGTTACATCACCGCTGTTTTGTAGCAGGGCATCAAAATCCTGCTGCAAATCGGCAGTAAGTTCTTTTTCGCCCACCTCGGTAATATTGCTTTTTTGCAGGTCGAGGCCCTGCTGAAATTTTTCAAACGCTTTGTTATCAGGCATGGGGATGTCCAGCAGTTTATACATATTGCGCGAATACTCCAGCGATTGGTAGTTTGCTTTAAGTATATTTTCTGTGTCTTCAGCCAGCAGGTTTACCTGCCGTACCGCAAGTGCGGCCAGCATTACTATAAGCGCAAAAAGTACCGTAAGGGCTACTGTAAGCTTGGTTTTTATTTTCATGGTTTACGAAAGGATTATCAGGTCAATATCACTCGAAGATAATTTATTTAGCAGCGCCTTAAAAATATTGGTAGATAAAATAACCTTGAGCAGGCTAATGTGTGGTTTACCAATGCAAATGGTGGTTATTTTGCGTTCTTCGGCCTGTGCAGTAATGGTGGCTGCCACACCTGTGCTTTGTATTTTAATAATCTCGGCACCCAGCTCTGTAGCCAGTTTAAAATTATTGATGAGGTGGCGTTGCTTATCCAGCGCAATTTTATCGGCGTGCTCAGCCGGGGTTTCTACATAGAGCAGTATCCACTTGCTGTGGTAGTAATTAGCAAGGCGGGCGGTTTTGCGTATCACGGTTTTAGCGGTTTTGTGGTTGCTGCTTATACATGCCATAAAGCGCTCGTGTTTTAGGGTGGCAATGCCCGTAACCTCGGTTTCAACCTTGCGCTCTACCTGGCTGGCCACTTCTTTTAATGAAAGCTCGCGCAATTGAAGTATGTGTTCGGCTTTAAAAAAGTTACTTAACGCAGCCTGTATTTTGTCGGCCTTATAAATTTTGCCCTCTTTCAGGCGGGTAATAAGTTCATCGGCGGTAAGGTCTATGTTTACTACTTCATCGGCGGCTTTAAGTACACTGTCGGGTATGCGTTCTTTTACTTCTACACCGGTTATTTCTCTTACATCATCATTTAAGCTCTCAATATGCTGAATGTTTACAGCGCTTATCACATTAATACCCGCATCAATAATATCCATTACATCCTGCCAGCGCTTTGGGTTTTTACTGCCTTCAATATTAGTATGTGCCAACTCATCTACAATTACTACCTCAGGACGCAGGTTGATAATGGCCTGTACATCCATTTCTTCCAAATGCTTGCCTTTGTAAAAAATAGAGCGCAATGGCACAATAGGCAAGCCATCAAGCAGGGCATGGGTTTCGTGCCGGTTGTGGGTTTCTATAAAACCTATCTTTACATCTATACCGTTGCGCAGCAGCGTATGGGCTTCCTGAAGCATGCGGTAGGTTTTGCCTACACCGGCACTCATACCGATGTAGACTTTAAACTTACCCTTACGCGACTTTTGTATCAGGTTAAGAAAGTGCTGCGCGTTGTTATCCCTGTCCATTTTTAAAAGGCTATGGCTAGTGCCGTAGTTATAAACGTGTTGCTGTTTTTAGCCGAATCAGCTTTTATAAAAACAGCATCCTTACTGCTCAGGCTTCGCGCTTCAACCCTCCATACTACATTGCTGTAAACAGCATAATCAAAGTTGAGAGAATACCCCCAGGTTTTAAAACCCTTTGGTGTATCTGTGCTGATAATAACCCCGTTTTTATCGGCATAATATTCGCCCCGTGCGCTTACAGATGCTTTGTTGGTCATGGCATATTTGGCAATAAGCACCGGTGCGTACCAGCAATTGTAGCTGTCGCTGCCTTTAGATTTTTGCTCAGCGCCAATATCAAATCCGGTAATCAGGCCAAAGTTATCTGAAAGCTGAAAAACACCATAGAGGTTATGAAAGTAACGCATGCGTTTATCAACATCGGGCTTATCGTTACCAATGAATGAGCTGCTGTTTAGCGTAATTTTATCTGATGGCTTATACGTTACCTGATGCCCAAAGGCAATGGTTTTATTGCCATCAGGTCGTTGTATGCGCTGCCAGCCATTAAGTACAAGCCCACTGATAAACCATTGCCCTGA
>JAZKDS010000184.1:0-3185 GCA_040387455.1 Bacteroidota bacterium | reverse complement strand
GAAAAAGACCTTGCCATAGCCCAGGAGCAGTGGGAAGAAGATTCTAAAAACAACCGCGTTACCGTTACCGAAGATAACGTGGCCGATGTGGTAAGCATGATGACTGGCATACCGGTTAACCGTATTGCCCAGACTGAAAGTAATAAATTAGCCAAACTGCCTGAACTTATTAAAGGCAAGGTAATTGGACAGGATGAAGCAGTACAAAAAATTGCCAAATCGATACAGCGTAACCGTGCGGGCCTTAAAGACCCTAACAAGCCAATAGGCTCGTTTATCTTCCTGGGTCAAACCGGTGTAGGTAAAACCCAATTAGCTAAGGTTATTGCTAAAGAATTATTTGATAGCGAAGACGCCCTTATACGTATAGACATGAGCGAGTATATGGAAAAATTTGCCATATCGCGCCTTGTAGGTGCGCCTCCGGGATATGTAGGCTATGAAGAAGGTGGACAGCTTACCGAAAAGGTACGCCGCAAGCCGTATTGTGTAGTATTATTAGATGAAATTGAAAAAGCCCACCCCGATGTGTTCAACATGATGCTTCAGGTGCTGGATGACGGTTATTTAACCGACAGCCTGGGCCGTAAAATTGACTTTAAGAACACAATCATCATCATGACCTCTAATGTAGGTGCACGCCAGCTGAAAGACTTTGGCCAGGGTGTAGGCTTTGGTACTTCGGCTAAAAAATCGCAGGCAGACGACCACACTAAAGGTGTTATTGAAGCTGCGCTTAAAAAAACCTTTGCACCGGAGTTCATCAACCGTATAGATGATATTATTGTGTTTAATGCACTTGAAAAAGAGCACATAGACCAAATTATCAATATAGAGCTTGAAAAGCTTTACGGCAGGATTAAAGACCTGGGCTACACTATTGCACTAAGCGATAAGGCTAAAAGTTTTATAGCCGAAAAAGGCTTTGATAAGCAATATGGTGCAAGGCCACTAAAACGTGCCATCCAAAAATATGTAGAAGATACATTGGCCGAAGAGATTATTACCTCTAAAATATCAAGCGGTGATGAAATTTTTATGGATCTTGAAGAAAACGGTACAGAACTGGCCGTTACCATTAAAAAAGCAGAGAAACCGGCTAACTAATTTACCGGCTCTATAAATATAAAATCCCTGTCATGAAAATGGCGGGGATTTCTGTTATTATATTTATACAAACTGATTATAACTATCACTCTAACTTCTTGCAGCCCCGTAAGTGGTAAATCATATTTTAAATATAAAACTGCATCATGACTGGAACCTATATAAAAAAGATAAGCGGGTTCTAAAGAACCCGCTTAACAAACCAATCAATATGTTAATAGGGAATCTCCTCACTTAAACCCTATTAACAGTACAAATATAAGCCTCAAATCTGAATAAAAACTGAATTTATCATTCTTTATAATTATATTATGATAATCAAAATTTATACTAAATAAGGATAACATGCACGCCCTACCCTATTTAAAAAGGGGCTATTAAGCACAAACACATAAAGATAAAAAAGCTAAAACGATATTATTTAATTATCATCAAAGACACACCCTGTTTACCACGGGGCACTACCCAAAATAAACACTAAAAATACCCTAAATACCCTCTTAAAGATTTGTTAATAATTTGAAATTCAATTACACATAACAAAAAAACTACAACGATTTTTTGCGAATATTTTGTTAACCTTTTTACCTTACTTTTGCTATCTTTGCGAGCCTTGCTTAGTATTTTAGGTAATATGTGGCCCTGGTGCTTACTAAAATCGTGTTGGCACCCAAACAAACTTAAATAACAGAATAACAACCGGGCTTTTGCCATGTTTGCAAAAGCGTATTTAAAAACATTTACACAATGTCTGATACATCAAAAATCTTTTACACGATAACTGATGAGGCCCCTATGCTGGCCACCCACTCATTTCTTCCCATCGTTCAGGCATTTGCCGCACCCGCCGGGATTGAAGTAGAAACAAGAGATATTTCGCTTGCCGGGCGTATCCTTGCTAATTTTCCTGAAAACCTTACCGAAGACCAAAAAATTGGCGATGCCCTAGCAGAGCTTGGCGAACTTGCCAATACTCCAGAGGCTAACATCATCAAGCTTCCTAACATTTCGGCCTCTGTGCCACAGCTAAAGGCAGCTATAAAAGAACTACAATCTCAGGGTTATAACATTCCTGATTTTCCTGAAGATGCAAAATCTGACGAAGAAAAAACCGCTAAGGCTAAATATGCAAAAGTACTTGGCTCTGCTGTAAACCCGGTGTTGCGCGAAGGTAACTCTGACCGCCGTGCGCCACGTGCCGTTAAAAACTACGCAAAAGCACACCCGCACTCAATGGGTGCCTGGAGTGCCGATAGCAAAACACACGTTGCCAGCATGAGCGAAGGCGACTTTTACGGCAGCGAAACATCGGTTACTGTAACCGAAGCTACTGATGTTAAAATTGAATTTACCGCAGAAGATGGTACCGTAACGGTACTCAAGGCTTCTACCCCGCTTAAAGCAGGCGAAATAATAGACAGCTCTGCCCTTAGCTTAAACAAGCTTAAGGCATTTATTGCCAAAGAAATTGCCGATGCAAAAGCACAAGGCGTACTATTTTCTGTACACCTTAAAGCTACCATGATGAAGGTGTCTGACCCTATTATTTTTGGTGCTATTGTAGAAGTTTTTTATAAAGATGTTTTCGAAAAATATGCCGATTTGTTTAAACAACTTGGTGTTGATACCCGTAACGGCCTTGGCGATGTTTATGCTAAAATAGCCGGTACACCTCAGGAAGTTGAAGTTAAAGCTGCTATTGATGCGGTTTATACTACTGCACCAGCCCTTGCCTATGTAAACTCTGATGCCGGTATTACTAACCTGCACGTGCCAAGCGATGTTATTGTAGATGCTTCTATGCCTGCCATGATACGCACAAGTGGCCAAATGTGGGATGTAGCCGGTAAACAACAAGATACTAAAGCCATAATACCAGACAGATGCTACAGCGGCATTTATACTGCTACTATAAATTTTTGTAAAAAGAATGGTGCGTTTAACCCTGCTACTATGGGCAGTGTGCCAAACGTGGGCCTTATGGCTCAAAAGGCCGAAGAATACGGATCTCACGATAAAACATTCCAGGCAGCTGCAAATGGTGTGGTTAAAGTGGTAGACAATAACAACGGCACCGT
>JAZKDS010000183.1:0-3100 GCA_040387455.1 Bacteroidota bacterium | reverse complement strand
CTTATGAAAATAAAGTATATATGCTACCTAAGCACCTTGACGAAAAAGTAGCGTCACTTCACCTTGCTAAATTGGGTGTAGAGCTTGAAGTGCTTAATAACGAGCAGGCTGCTTACATTGGTGTAGCTGTTGAAGGCCCTTACAAGCCTGAGTACTACCGTTACTAAGATTTTTAGATTATTGGATAATTAGTTATTCGATAGCTCTACATAAAAAAAGAACCCTCGCAATTTTGCGGGGGTTTTGTTTTGGATATCCTTGTTTGAAGTTTTGTGTTACACTATTTGTGCACAGCTACACCTACTTCGGTCTTTAGGGCTGCACATTGCCAGCGGCGCTCCCATGGCGAAGCAGCGTTTTTGCGCACCATGGTAATGTATTTATCAAGCCCGTTGCAAAGGCAGTCTATAAAAAATTCATCTTTATCTTTGGGTTGTGTAAGGCGTTTAAGGCCTACAAACATTCTTTTAGAGCTCTCAATGGCCAGTATAGAAACGTCAATAGTAAGGCGTCCTGTAAACTTGCGCGATACCATTACGGTCAGTGGCTCGTGCACTATGCGGTCGCTGGGTATGCCATCTGCGTCTGCGGTATACAGTACAAGTTCAAATTCATTATCCCTCGATTTTTCCTCCTGCCCTCGGCGCGGTAGCTCGTTAAAATAAAAGCTTATTGATTCCAGTGTGCCTTCGGGCAGTTTATCCGCCAGGGTAATAATTTCCTCGGCATTGTGCATGTTCTCGGGGTAATAGCATGAGCCGTCTAGCATCAGGGTTTTGATTTTAAGCTTTTTGCTATTTTTTGTTACCAGCACTTCTTTGATTTGTATGGTGTCTTTTTCCAGGTCAGTTTCCTGCGAAAATACAGGGTGAAGGAAGAAGAGTATCAGCAGTATAGCGCTTATTTTTAGGTTTATGGCAGGTATCATATCTTGTTTAATTTCCGTATTACTTATTGCAGGCTCTGTAATAATTAATTATTATGCCTGCAAAGCTATTCCTTTTTTTAATGGGATAGCATGTGCAACTTTATCATTTAATTAAAGATTGATTTAGAAAATATGGCGGGTTTCAAACGTAATTTGGAATTTGTACTTTTGCCTTATGTATTTTCTTTCAAAAGAACTTTATTTTCCACCGGTACAGGATGCCTCGCCCGAAGGTATTGTGGCCATAGGGGGCGATTTATCGCCGCAGCGGCTTATGTTGGCTTACAGCAGCGGTATCTTTCCGTGGTTTGAAGATGACGAGCCCATACTGTGGTGGAGTCCGCCGGAACGCATGGTGCTGCTTTTTCCGGAGCTAAAAATAAGCAAGAGCATGCGGAATATATTAAACCGCAATATGTTTACTATAACCTTTAATACGGCTTTTAAAGAGGTAATTACCAATTGCCGCGATATAAAACGAGACGGCCAACCGGGTACCTGGATAACGCATGAAATGACCGATGCCTATTGCAAGCTGCATGCGCTGGGTCATGCAAAATCTGTAGAGGTGTGGCAGGATGGTGTGCTTGTGGGTGGCCTTTATGGTATAGATCTGGGTCGTATTTTTTGTGGAGAAAGCATGTTTAGCCATATGCCAAATGCCAGTAAAGTGGCTTTTATAGCATTGGCTAAAAAACTACAGCTTGAAAACTACCGCCTGCTCGATTGCCAGGTGCATAACAATCATCTTGAAAGCCTGGGTGCACGCGAAATTTATCGCGATGATTTTTTAGAAATACTTAAAGGATAGCCATAAAAAAACCGCCAATATAGGCGGTTTTTTGTATATCGTGGGTAAGGTAATTATTTAGCCTTATTAGCTTCTGAAATATATTTTTCAAGCGCCATAGTCATGCTTGGTGTGCCGGGTGCCGGAGCCATAATATCTACACGCAGGCCATGCTCCAGGGCTTCTTTTTGTGTTGTAAGCCCAAAAACGGCAATACGTGTGTTGTTTTGCTGAAAATCAGGGAAATTTTTAAACAATGATTTGATACCTGTAGGGCTAAAAAACGCAAGTATATCATAATATACGTCTTTTAGGTCGGTTAGGTCGCTCATCACGGTTTTATAAAATGTACCCGGAATCCAGTCTACCTTAAGGTTATTAAGTACCTGCGGCACATCATCATTAAGCTGGTCGCTTGATGGCAGTAGGAACTTTTCGTCCTTATATTTTTTTATAAGTGGAGACAGGTCTACAAAATCCTTCTGTCCCACATATATTTTTCTTTTTCTGTACACCACATATTTTTGCAGGTAAAAGGCAACAGCCTCGCTCTGGCAAAAATACTTCATTGTTTCAGGCACTTTAAAACGCATTTCTTCTGCCACTCTAAAAAAGTGGTCAACAGAGTTTTTGCTAGTAAGGATGATGGCTGTGTAGTTGTTAAGGTCAATTTTTTGAGTCCTTACATCTTTAGCGCTTACACCCTCTACATGAATAAATGGCCTGAAGTCTACCTTTACCTTCAGCTTGTGCTGAATTTCGTAGTACGGTGAATTTTCTACTTTAGGCTCCGGCTGCGAAACCAAAATTGTTTTCACTTTCATAGTAACGTGAGTTCTTCTTTATCTAAGCTTTTGTAAACCAATAGTACATGAAATAATAGGGTGCTATTTCAAGTGCGCAAAGATACAAAATAAAATAGAAGATTTTACTGAATATCAAATTTTGATAATTCCTTAATGAAAACACATAAGAAACCACACTTGCCATAACAATTAACCCTAAAACTACATACAAAGCTATAGCATTAATATTGTCGTTATAAAACAGCACCACATTTACCGGCAATAGCATAAGGCCTATATAGGCCCTGTAGTTTACTTTTTGCAGGTTAAATTGCTCATTAAACTCTTCTATGCCAAAGGATGTGGCTACAATTTTTTCTATTAAAAATTTTGCCAGTATAAAAAATGTAAGCAGCGTAAAAAGCTGTATGTAGGTTACCCAGCTTGTTTTTTGAATGTTCAGGTCAAATTCGCTCAGTACAAACTGCACTACAAATGCAAACGATATTACCTGTACAAAAAACATTGATATGGTAAACCAGCTTTGCAAGTTAGCACTGTCTTTATAAATTTTACTGTATTTGTTGCTCCAGGCCA
>JAZKDS010000182.1:0-6252 GCA_040387455.1 Bacteroidota bacterium | reverse complement strand
TTGCAAAACCGGAGTTTTTTAAATACTCATCGGCAAAAGAGATGCTTCAGGATGTATATAACGATGCTATAAAAAATTAACTTCCTAAAACAGGATATATGGCTTAGTTAATAACTTATTCAATTGTAATTAAGCTTATAATGGTGATTAACACCTATCTTACCTTATTTTTGCCAAAATTTTAGTCGATGCTTTATTTACTGCTCAGCATTTTTTGCAGCGTTTCGGTTGGGGTAATTTTTAAAATAGCCCGTACACACAATGTATCATCGGGGCAGGTGGTAGGGTTTAATTATGTATTTGCCCTGTTGCTCAGCTTTTTGTTTTTTCCGGTAGATTTTACAGTTTTAAATGCTTCGGCACCATGGCAAATTTATCTTCCGCTTATGGTTATGCTGCCTTCGGTATTCCTGGTGCTGGCACTTTCTATAAGGCATGTGGGCATAGTGCGCACCGATGCCGCCCAGCGCCTAAGCCTTTTTATCCCTATTCTGGCTGCATGGTTAATTTTTAAGGAAGAGTTTAATACCTATAAAGTTTTAGGCTTGTGTATAGGCCTGCCTGCGCTTGCGCTCATCCTTTCTAAAAAGGCCGATAAACCCGCTAAAGAATGGGCTTATCCTGCACTTGTATTGATAGGATTTGGGGTTATAGATACCTTGTTTAAACAAATAGCGCTCATTAAAACAGTACCTTATACCACATCATTATTTATTATATTTTGCGGCGCATTGGTTATAACCATAGTGGCTGTTTGTTATGAACTGATTTTTCTTAAAAAGAAACTCAACCCCATGAACTTTGCCTATGGTGCACTGGTGGGTATATTTAATTTTGGCAATATACTGTTTTACTTAAAAGCACATAAGGCTTTTGCCGAAAACCCTTCAACGGTATTTGCTGCCATGAATATGGGGGTTATAGTACTGGGTAGCCTTGTGGGTATAGTTATTTTTAAAGAAAAACTATCAGGCCGCAATTATGTGGGTATTGCTTTAGCGCTTGTAGCCATAGTGTTTATAACACTTTCTCAGATTTATAAATAGCTTTATCCTCCAGAAGCGCAACTTTTAACTTCTGAGTTCTAATTTCTAACTTTTAAAATTAAACACCAAACTGCCTAAGGTGGTGGTCAAGGTGTTTCCATTGTGCCTGGTCAATTTCTTCATGGGTCATGTGGCCAAATAAAGGGTGGCTGGTAACAACAAGTCCGGAATGGCCATCGCGGCTAAATTTTACAACCAGTTCTTTAAGTCCCTGTTTTGCAGTTTCAAAATCAGGTTCGTACTTTATTAAAAACTCTTTAGAGGTAGGCAGGCTTTTACTGAATTTTTTTTCGCCGGTAAACATTTTTTTTGCACTCCTTCCATACAGCAGTTTTACCAGCCAGTGTACTTTTATGTGCAGTGTGCCAAAAACTACCTTAAGTGGCATCTGGCAATGCTCCATCATCTGGCTTACAGTCATTACACCCCATTCGCTCAGGCTAATGGGTTGCAGGTTATCAATGCGGTTAAGTATATCCTGGTTTTGTTTAGGGTCAAAAAGGCTATGCATGGCAATTGGGTTTATCATCAAAGCAAATGTAGTAATTATCTGCTTTAATTTTAACACGAAAAATGACGTTTTAAACAAAGTAAAATCGGCGTTTTAAACAAAGTCGGCAGTAAGCATGCCGACTAACTTTGTCCTAACAAAATAAATCATTTTATCATGACAACAACAGTTAGTAATTACAATGGGGCACTGCAACAGCCACTAAACTCAGGCTTTAATGCCGGCACAACCACATCAGATGTTATTAAGGGCATAAGCATGCAAGGTAAAACTGCCATAGTAACGGGTGGCTATGCCGGCATTGGCCTGGAAACCGTTAAAGCTTTTGTTAGTGCTGGAGCCAAAGTTATTGTACCCGCCCGCGATGTGGCTAAGGCCGAAAAAAACCTTGAAGGCACTGATGCCGAGATCTGGCCTATGGACCTTATGGATCCTGATGCTATAGATGCCTTTGCATGGCGTTTTTTAGCAACCGGCAGCCCGCTGCACCTGCTTATAAATAATGCCGGAATTATGTGGGTGCCTTTAAGGCGCGATGCCCGCGGATATGAGTCGCAGCTGTCTACAAACCACTTGGGGCATTTTCAGCTTACGGCAAGGTTGTGGCCCGCACTTAAACAGGCCAATGGGGCAAGGGTGGTAAACGTATCTTCTTTTGGGCACCAGGTGGCACCGTTTAATTTTGACGATCCTAATTTTGAGCAACGGGAATATGATACATTACTGGGTTACGGCCAGTCTAAAACAGCTAACATACTGTTTGCTGTAGAAACAAGTGCACGTGGTGCAGCGTTTGGTATACAGGCTTATTCATTGCATCCGGGTGCTGTGGGCGATACCGACCTGAACCGTGACGGCCATCAGTTGCTTCAGGATATGGGTATGCTGGATGCTGATGGCAATGTAACACCACAAATGGCGGCATCGTTAAAAACCTTGCAACAGGGTGCGGCTACAACGGTTTGGTGCGCTGTAAGCCCAATGCTTAACAATATAAGTGGCGTATACTGCGAAGACTGTGATATTGCCCTTTTAGATAATGGTGATATTGTACATGTATATAATGATCCGTTTACGCTTAAAGGGGTTAAGCCCTATGCAGTAGATGGTAATGATGCAGTACACCTATGGGAAAAGAGCGAAATAATGACAGGCATTGTTTTTGCAGCAAATTGAATGGCTTAATTTAAAGGGACTGCAATGGTTATTACGGCCCTTTTTGTACTTTTATAGATTATGAAAAGAGAGTCAATATATATCACTCCCGAAATCAAATTGTCGTCTTATAAAGGTGGATTTTCTGTAGACGACCTTGTTTTTAACGACCACATGCTCATTTGGTTCATATCCGGCGAAACAAAAATTATAATGACCGATGGCACCTATCTGTTTACAGAGGGCGATATTTTTTTGATACCCCGCAACCGTATGTCTACCATAATAAACAGCCCTACCGGGGGGCAACCGCACAAATCGGTTGTTATGCATCTTGCTATTGATAGGCTAAAGAATTTTTACAAAAACAGGCAGGTAAAAGAATACACACACACGTTACACAGTATATTTACGTTTAACAGCCACCCGCTGCTGCAAAGCTGCCTGGCATCGCTTATACCGTATTTTGAGATAGGGGAGCAGCTGCCTGCTGAAATTGCCGAAATCAAGATAACAGAGGCCATAACCATACTACGTACCATTACTCCTGATATTGACAGCATACTCGCAAATTTTGAAGAGCCCGGTAAGATAGAACTAAAAGGCTTTATGGAAAAGCATTTTATGTTTAATATGGACATGGAAAAGTTTAGCTACCTTACCGGCAGGAGCCTTACCACCTTTAGGCGCGATTTTAAAAAAGCCTTTCATACCACCCCGCAAAAGTGGCTCACACAAAAACGGCTGGAGCTGGCGCACCACCAGATAAAAAATAAAAAGCTGCGACCCACTGAAGTATATATCGAAGCAGGCTTCGAAAACCTCTCGCACTTTTCATATGCTTTTAAAAAGCAGTTTGGCTATGCGCCGAGTGAGATTTTTTGAAGGTTGTAACACTCTGCGTATATCTGTGGTATAACACCTATCTAAGCTTTTGTTGCTAAAATAGAATACACCATGGGTATATTGTTGCTAAGGTGCTTTACCCTGAATTTACCCTGTTCAAACTCTTCAAGGTGTCTAAAACAGGCATAAGGCGAATAATCATATTCGCTAAAGTCTTGTATAATAACACCATTTTTAAGGAGGCTGCCCAGTACTTCGCCCAGGCTGTGGTTCCAGCCAATGGTGGTATATTCAATATCGGCAGCTGTATCGGCATACGTGCCGGTTTCTTCTTCAATAATGGCTTCGTCTTTAAAGTAGTTGTAGGTTATTTTACTAAAATCGCTATCCATCATCCATACCACCGGATGAAAATCGGCAAACACAAATTTACCACCGGGCTTTAAAAACTTTGAAACTACCGCTGCCCATTTATCAATATCGGGCAGCCAGCCTATGGTGCCATAACTGGTAAACACAATATCAAACTGCTCATTTAGCACATCGGGCAGGCTGTATACATCGCAACAAATAAATTTGGTATCCAGCCCCAGCTGTGCGGCAAGTTCGCGGCCTTTTTTTACCGCTGCTTCAGAAAAATCTACCCCTGTGCTTTGCGCGCCCATACGCGAAAAAGACATGGTGTCCTGCCCAAAATGGCACTGCAGGTGCAGTACGCTTTTGCCGCGTACATCGCCCAATAGTTCCAGTTCAATTTGGTTCAGTGTATTTTTTCCGGCGAAAAATCCGGGCATATCATAAAAGTCAGATGCGGTATGAAAAGCGGTTTTTGCGTTCCAGGCCTGGCGGTTAATATCTAAGTAATGGTCTTCTTTGTTCAAAGCTTGTTTTGTTGGTTGCCCAAATTTACCTTTTTGTTATGACATGGCAGTACGAATATTTTCGTAAATTTGCACCGTCACAAAAACAAAACAACAAATGGAAAACGGCATTTACGCAAAATTCAATACTTCTAAAGGTACAATCCTTGTGAAGCTTACACATGATAAAACACCCGGTACAGTAGGCAACTTTGTAGGCCTGGCTGAGGGTAACCTTGAAAACCACGAAAAACCACAAGGCAAACCGTTTTACAACGGGCTTGCATTTCACCGTGTTATTCCTGATTTTATGATACAGGGTGGCTGCCCTCAGGGCAAAGGCACAGGTGGCCCGGGATACCAGTTTGACGATGAGTTTCATCCGGAGCTTAAGCACAGTGGTCCAGGTGTACTGAGCATGGCAAATTCTGGCCCGGGTTCTAATGGTTCTCAATTTTTTATTACACACATTGCTACGCCATGGTTAGATAACAAGCACACTGTATTTGGTAATGTGGTAGAAGGCCAGGATGTAGTTGATGCCATACAACAGAGCGATACAATTGAGTCGCTTGAAATTATCCGCGAAGGCGAAGAGGCTAAAAACTGGAATGCAATTGAGGCATTCCGTACGTTTGAAGGCTCACGCGAAAAGCGCATTGCAGACCAAAAAAAACAATCCGAAGAAGCACTAGATAAAGTTGCTGCCGGTTTTGAGAAAACCGAAAGCGGACTGCGTTACAAAATAATCCAGAAAGGCGACGGTAAAAAAGCTGAAAAAGGTAAAAAAGTATCGGTACATTATAAAGGTTCCCTTACAGATGGTACTGAGTTCGATTCATCTTACAAGCGCAAACAGCCTATTGATTTTCCATTAGGTCAGGGTAATGTTATTGAAGGATGGGACGAAGGTATTGCCTTACTACAAGTAGGCGATAAAGCGCGTTTTGTAATACCATCGCACCTGGGCTACGGCTCTCGCGGTGCAGGCGGCGTTATACCACCAGATGCTACACTTATCTTTGATGTAGAGCTTATGGACGTTAAGTAATTACATATTTTAAATTATAAATTAAGGCTACCGGTAACGGTGGCCTTTTTTATTGGTTAACTTTTATTAGTGAGCATAAAATACAAAACCCCACCGGGAAAAATATCCCAATGGGGTTCACTAATAAATAATCAATAAAAAAATAGAAGCTATTCCTTAATCAGCTTAAGGGTTTGTGTGCCGCCCATACCGTTATCAAATTTTATCATGTAATAGCCGCTGGCTAAGCCGTTAATGCTTATAGCATTTTCACCTTTTATAATATCTCCGGTTGATATGATATTGCCAGTAAGGCCAATTATTGTATAAGTACCAGCCTCTTCGGTAACCAGTGTAACTTTATCAGCTGCCGGATTAGGGAATATTGATATGCTTATTACCTCATTACCGGTGGTTTCTTCCATGCCGGGCGCCATCATACGGGCATTGGTTTCTATCTGGTTAAGCTGCCATTGCTGGTTGTTGCCACCGCCATACGCCCATACCTGCATAACGCCGCCGTTAACCAGCGAATTGTCTTTTACATCAAGTGCCTTGTTGCCGGCTACGTTTTCAATTTTGTAATAGCCACTGCCCACGCTGGTAACCGTCCATTTGTAAGAATTGTTGTTGGCATCATTTCTTCATCATCGTGTTTCGAAGTGCCACGGGTTGATGAAAACGACGTCTGTCCGTCAGTAAAACTACTGTTAATATTTTCTAATTCATCATTTTCTGTTATAACAACATGATCAATTACGGACGGCGGGTCGGGCCTTACTGATGATTCTTGACGTTCAAAAG
>JAZKDS010000181.1:2407-2767 GCA_040387455.1 Bacteroidota bacterium | reverse complement strand
TTCCTCATATTCGCTGCTCGCACAACGGATAAGGCCATTTTCAGGATTTACGCTTTTTACTATTTTGCCGAAAAGTTTTGGCAATTCCTGCGCATTCATTTGCATTACGCCTAATGATAATAAAGCGGCAGCTAAAGTAAAATTATTAATAATTTTTTTCATTTTTTGGGTTAATATAATAATAGAAAATTGTTAAAATGTCTCGCAAGGTATTCAAATTCAAGGGAGGAAAAAAAATTTTTGAGTTAAAATATTTACGATGTAAAGCTAACTACGGTTCTTTAAAAAACACAAAAAATGAGGTGTAATTGTTAAAACCATCGGTAAACAGATTACGAAAACGTTAAAAGTATTTAGCTA
>JAZKDS010000181.1:0-2397 GCA_040387455.1 Bacteroidota bacterium | reverse complement strand
CTATAGGAATAATAAAATCTTCAATTTGTACAGTTTTATTATAAATACTCTTAATTTTCTTTATCGGAATGATATAAGAACGGTGCACCCTGGCAAATTCTGTCCCCGGTAATTTTTCAAGGATATTTTTCATAGAAAAACGTGCCGTTATGGGTGTTTTACCTTTTAAATGTATCCTTATATAATCATCAAGGCCTTCAATAAGTAAAATATCCGAAAAATCTATACGATGCTGTTTATAATCTGCCCTTACCATTAAATGGCTGTTACCCGGCACATTTTCGCGCATTCTTTTTTCTTTAACCGCTTTATCTACCGCCGTTAAAAACCTATCAAAAGAAAAAGGCTTAAGCAGGTAATCTACAGCATTTACATTAAATCCTTCAACGGCATATTCACTGTAAGCTGTAGTAAAAATTACCATAGTATCTGGCCCTACCAGCTTATAAAAGTCTATACCTGTCCTGCCCGGCATTTGTATATCTAAAAACAGCAGATCAACAGTATTTTTTTCTAAGTACTGTAAAGCTTCATCTGTTTTAGTAAATGTTTTTTGCAGGTTTATAAAATTTACCTGGCCACAAAAATGCGATACTACCTTAAGCGCAAGTGGCTCATCATCTATTGCTATTGCCGTTATCATACCAGTGTAAGTTTTAATTGCACTTCAAAATATTCTTCTTTATCAATTATTGTAAACGTATGCAAATCAGGGTACAGGTATTGCAGCCTCAATCGGGTATTCTCTATACCGTGCCCACTTTCTTCTTCGGGCGGCACTACCACATTAACCTTTTTGTTTTTTACATTAAGCTTCATTTCATTGGCAGCTATTTCAATATTAATATCAATTGCAGCTTCTTCTTCGGGGTTAAGTCCATATTTAAAGGCATTTTCTACAAAAGGTATCAGCAGCATGGGCGATATATATTTGCCGGCAGTATCTCCGCTTATAATAAATGTAAAATCCATATCATCATCCATACGCAGGCGTTGCAGGCTTATATAGTTTTTAAGATAAGCCATTTCACTCTCCAGGGCAACCCTGTCACGCCCACTCTCGGTAACCACATACCGCATCATCGACGAAAGTTTGAGTATAGCCTCGGGGGCGGCATCGCTTTTTTCCAGCGCCAGCGCATACAGGCTGTTTAGGGTATTAAATAAAAAGTGCGGGTTTATTTGCGCCCTGAGGTAAGACACCTCGGTTTTTAATTTTTCGCTCTGAATGTCAGCTATACGCCTGTTTACACGCAGCAGGAAAGACAACGAAAACACAAGCAAAAATTGCAGCATGGCACCACCAATCATCGGTGGCAATAAAAACCTGCGGTGCCACCCGTGGCTGCGCCACCTCATCATGTTTGGCACACCGTCCGGAGGGCTACCCGGCATGCCATCCTTCATTGAAAGAAACGGCATATTGCCCGGCATAATAAGGCTTGGCAAAAAAGCAATAATAGAAAAACACCCTATTACACATATAAAAAACCACCAGTATTTTCGGGCAAAATAATATTGAGGTATAAGGTATAGGTAATTAAAGTAAAAAAAGCCCAAAAGCAGCAGGTACGATAAAAACTCGCGCCTAAATGGATTAATGCTTATAAGACTGGTGTGACTGTTGAGATCGGGCGATGAAAGTATGGGTATGCTTATAAAAAGCAACGATCCAAGTATGTGCAGCAGGTATTGTTGTGGTTTCTTTGCCATTATTTAAAGGAGTATCATTACTCAAAACTACACAGAAAAAAATTATTGATTCTACGTGTTGCGGTTAAACGTTTTTATATGGCGGTAAAAACATCTATTTCTTGCTCAAACCGGGTGTTTTCTATTTCAAAAGGTTTAAATACTAAGTTAGGGTATTTACAATATAAACTGTTTTATATATTTGGGCATAAAATATAACATATATGGATTTTAAATCCAGAGTTTTAACACTGGATTTATGCTTAGTTTAACCTTATTTTTATATTTTTATAAAAATTTTAACGAATTGCTATGCTGTGAAACTCTACTCCTTATTACTACGGTTTTTTTTATTAGCATTACCTCTACTTGCATCGGCACAAAATGACTGCCCCGATGCTATAATGGTTTGCGGCAGTGCCGATTTTATTGATCTTTCGGCAGAAGGCCCCGGCAACATTCTTGAAATAACCACCGGCAATGCCTGTTCCAGCGGAGAGAACAATACTATTTGGCTCGAAATACTAATTAAAGACGGCGGCACGCTGGGCTTTGTTATTACACCACCCACAAGCGACCTGGTAATTGACTTCGACTTTTGGATGTTTGGTCCTGATGTGCCTTGTAATGCGCTTGGCACCGCTATACGCTGCAGTACCACCAACCCACTACAAGCAGGGCTTACCTACAATACTACCGGCATGA
>JAZKDS010000180.1:34207-39568 GCA_040387455.1 Bacteroidota bacterium | reverse complement strand
AATCGCGCAAGCTGGCTAACGTTGATAACCTACCCACCTTTGCAACCTTCAGGAACGGTATACTGGTTAACCAAGTACAAACAAATAAAGTTGAAATTTTAACCAATCTTGTAAATGAAGTTACCAGTAATTAAGCATTTAACTCAATTTATTGAGGACAACGACCAGGATTATGTTATAGAAGCGCTTGAAGTACTTGAAGCCCTTACCGAAGTGCCATCACTTAAGGATGAGGAGCTTGACGTTGTAGGAGAGCTTATCTCTAATATGTATGGTGCGCTTGAGGTAAATAAAATGATAAAAGACGGTATGGGCAAAAAAGAAGCGCTTAATAGCTTTATGATGCGTGTTCTTGGTGCCATTGATAAAAATTAAGAGCATTTAAATTGATTAAAGACGCCTCCGGAAACGGGGGCGTTTTTTTTGCTTAAAAATCTGTATATTTAAGTAGCGAAATTAAACTACCATGATCCATAAAATTGGCCTGGGCGGCGGATGCCACTGGTGTACTGAGGCGATATTCCTGTCTTTAAAAGGTGTGCTAAGCGTAGCGCAGGGCTAGATAGCATCTGACGGGGATAACAGTACTTTCTCTCAAAATATTGAGATGGACATTAAGAAAAAAAATGAATATGGCAGCAAATTCAATTAAAAATCATTCAATTTGCTTAGAAATTATCGTTAAAATTCATCCGTAAGTAAAATCATATTAATCAGCAAAATTATGAAATGTATATATCTGAACGCAATTTTAAACTTTGGTCTTATACAGTAAGCCATAAGTCTTTAATATTAAGAAGTCCGCTTTTTTCTAAAGACATAACAGAAGTTGGTTATGACCCTGCATTAGTCAATAATATTGATATTGAGTTTTCTGGAGTAGAATATTTAAATATGCCAAGTTTTTTCAGCGGAATTAAGGTTGAGGTTTTGTTAGATAATATTGTCAACTTTGAACCTTATCTTCAATGGCCGCATGACAGAGTATTTAAAATAATTGCATCAGAAGGTATATTCCATATAATCGCGTCATCTTGTGTTATAGGAACATCATCTTGGCTAGGTAAAGACAGAATATCCAATCCTCAATTGAAATACGATTTAATATTAGGTCAATTATAATATAAAAGATTAACAAGAAGAATTAAGACTATGTAACATATCAAAAAAGTATTAATCATAACACTATAACCCTAACACATTTAGTAGTATTGGCACAGCAGGACAAGGTCCAAAAACCTGTAAAAACCATGAACAAAGCTAATGTTATGTAATGATAAAAAATTAGTTAAATGTTATTTTACAGTATTATAAGTGCTTTATTGTCTTGTGATTTTTGCGCCCTCTATTTGCCGATACAAAAATTAGCGAAAATATTACCCAAAAGTTCATCATTAGTAACCTGCCCAGTAATCTCGCCAAAATAATACAGCGCCTGACGAATATCAATAGCCATTAAATCGGCAGGTATACCGGAGCCCAGGCCAAATTGTACTTTTTGTATTTCTTCAAGGGCTTTTAGTAACGAGTCATAATGGCGGGTATTAGTTACAATTGTCTCGTTATTGCGTAAAGCACCAGTATTTACAAAAGACAGCAGTTTATCTTTAACCTCCTCAACTCCTTCTACATCTTTAGCAGAAATCAGCATTAGCCCGGGAATAAGTTCCTGCAATTCTGATTGTTCATCTACAGTAAGCTTATCAGCCTTATTGCCAATAATAACTAACGGTTTACCAGGAAACTGGTTTTTAACTTTCTCAATTTCTTCCTTTAACCTGAAACCCGACACTATAAACAAATCAGCCGAAAAAAGGTAAAACACCACCTGTGCCTGATCCATTTTTTCAAATGTTTTTTTAATACCAATGCTTTCTATCACATCCTGGGTTTCCCTAATACCGGCCGTATCAATAAATCTAAAGCCAATACCTTTTATAACCAGTTCATCTTCAATAGTATCTCGGGTAGTACCGGCAATATCGCTCACAATGGCGCGTTCCTCGTTTAAAAGAGCATTCAGCAGCGTACTTTTACCCACATTAGGCTCGCCTACAATAGCCACCGGAATACCGTTCTTTATAACATTACCAACTGCAAAAGAGTCTATTAAACGCTTCAATACAAACTCAATACGATTTAAAAGCTCATGAAACTGGGTACGGTCGGCAAACTCTACATCTTCTTCGGCAAAATCAAGCTCAAGCTCTATTAACGATGCAAAGTTGAGCAACTCTTCTCTAAGGCGCGCAATCTCATTACTAAAGCCACCACGCATTTGCTGCATGGCAATTTGATGGCTGGCCTCATTATCACTGGCCACAAGGTCGGCAACGGCTTCTGCCTGGCTAAGGTCGAGTTTACCATTCAAAAAAGCGCGAAGTGTATACTCGCCCGCATTAGCCATACGGCAGCCTTTACGCAATAATAACTGTATAATTTGCTGCTGTATAAACGTAGAACCATGGCAAGAAATTTCAACTGTATTTTCGCCTGTGTAAGAGTTAGGCCCTTTAAAAAGCGATAATAATACCTGATCATACGTTTTACCATCATCTTCAATAAAACCAAGGTGTAGCGTGTGCGATTTTTGGCGTGTAATATCTTTATTGTTTATAGAACGGAAAACCGTTGCTGCTATGGTAACAGCATCTATACCTGATATTCTTATTACAGCAATGGCGCCTGCGCCTGCAGGTGTGGCTAATGCCACTATAGTATCTTGTAGAATCATTATTTTGCAATGTAAAGATTTTGCAAAGATACAGCTAATTGTAATGAATTACCATTGTGTTAAGCATTACACAAAAAGTAGGAAAAACTTACAATATTTTATATCTTTAGCATAATAATTTTTGAAAACCGGTACTATGAAAAAAATACTCTTCCCCACAGATTTTTCTGAAGCGGCTAACACTGCTTTTGTATATGCACTTAAATTTGCCGACTCTTTTGGTGCAGAACTGCTTGTATTGCATGTATATGACCTGCCCATTGTAGAAACACCACCATTGCCAGAGTCTACAAAAGAGATTTTTGACATAGTAGAAATGAACCAGTTTGAAAGCTTTAGGGAAGAACTGCCTGCCATGCGTAAAATTGCCGAAGAACACAACCTTGGGCATATAAAGATCAGAAATACATTGCTGTATGGCGATCTGATATATAACATTAATAAAATTTGCGATGAAGAGCAGGTAGACCTTATTGTTATGGGTACAAAAGGTGCCACAGGCCTGAAGGAAACATTTTTGGGTTCTACTACAGGATCTGTTATAAGTAATACTAAAATACCAGTATTAGGTATACCGGCCGAGGCTGAATATCAGCCTATAGAAAGCATAGCTTTTACCACCCAATATAAAGATAAAGATAATGATGCCTTGCGTAATGCTATAGAAATAGCACATAAATTTAAGGCAAAGGTGCAATGCCTGTATATTAAAAATGATGACGACCCGGAGGATATTGAAGAACGGATTAATGAATGGAAAATATATTACCGTGATGAAAACATTGCTTTTTTTAACATTGCCGGAGACCATATTGAGCAAACGATATTAGACTTTATAGAAAATCAACGAATTGACCTACTGGTTATGCGCACGCATAAACGTAACTTTTTTGAGAGTCTTTTTCACCGTAGCCTTACTAAAAAGATGGCCTATCACAGCAAAGTTCCGCTATTGGTATACCACGAAGGATAAAAAATCCCGCTCCGGCGGGATTTTTTATTGTTTATATTTGCCAAAATCATAGCTATTAATGGACTTTTATATACTACGCAAAGAACTATTCTTAAAACAACTTACTGCTCTTAAAAACAGCTACAACCTTATTAGCATAGCCCGGATGGCTGTAATTGCTGTAATAATTACGCTTGGATACTTTTCAGTAAAAGATGCCCAAAACAGGTTTGCCTACATATGGTCAATTGTAGCGGGTGCCGTTATATTCATATTACTAATGAACAGGCACAACCTATTGTCTGCAAAGAAAAAGCGTGCAGAGGCCATAGTAGTTATCAATCAAAATGAGATTACATTCCTTGAAAACAGGGAATTGCCTTTTGATAACGGTACAGAATTTATCAATACTGCCCACCCTTACTCATACGACCTTGATATATTTGGTAACCGGTCTCTTTTTCATAACCTTAACCGTACCTATACCTATAAAGGCAAACAAAAACTTGCCAACCTACTGCTTACTTTACTGCCTAATAAAGAGATTATAGATAATCAGGAAGCTATTAAAGAGCTTGCTGCTGAACCCGAATGGAGGCAGGAAATAATGGCCCAGGGTAAGGTTAATAACGATTCTGAGCAGGTGTATAGTAAGCTTATGGCATGGCAGCAAAGGCCTGCCCCCCCAATAAACCTACTGTCTAAAATAATAGCAATAGTCTCTCCTGCCCTATTTGCAGTGCTTTTAGTGGCTTACATCATTACAGGAATAAATGAGCTAACCACATATATGGGCTATGTAATAGCATTTAATGTTTGTTTTATGCTATTTCAGGTAAAGAAAATAACACCCGAAATAAAAGATACCACTGATGTAAGCACCATTATAAAAGGTTATGCCGAAATTATAACCAAAATTGAAAACCAGGAGTTCAAAAGTGAAAAGCTAAACAGGCTTAAAACATCGCTTACAAGCAACAATATAAAAGCCGGAAGCCTGATTAAAAAACTGGGCATATTGTTTTCTCAAATGGATAGTATAAGCAATGTATTTGCCGCAGCAGTGCTTAACGGCCTGTTCCTGTATCACTTTCATATATTTAATGCCCTGGCAAACTGGAAGAAAAAACACGGCATAAAAATAGCCGACTGGCTGGACGTTGTAGCCGAAACAGAGGCTCTTTCGAGCATAGCAAACATGTATTATAACAATCCTGATTTTTGCTTCCCGCAGCTGAATACAAACCATGAGGTTAACTTTAACAATGTATCGCACCCGCTTTTAAAAAGGGAGAGCCGCGTAGGTAATGATATTACGTTTAATCCGGCCTTTACCATACTTACAGGCTCTAATATGTCGGGTAAAAGCACGTTTCTGCGCAGCCTGGGTATCAATATGGTGCTGGCGGGCTGTGGTAGCCCTGTGTGCGCTAAAGATGCGAATATTCACCCGTTACCCGTATTAGTGTCTATGCGGCTGTCTGACTCACTTTCTGATAGCGAATCGTACTTTTTTGCCGAGATAAAAAGACTCAAAGAAATTATGGATGCCCTCCAAACCAATCGTGCCTTTGTATTATTAGACGAGATTTTAAGAGGCACAAATTCAGATGATAAGCAAATGGGCACTATTAAAGTTATTGAAAAAATGGTGGCTCATAAAGCCATTGGAGCT
>JAZKDS010000180.1:28343-34197 GCA_040387455.1 Bacteroidota bacterium | reverse complement strand
CACATGATATTGAAGTATGCGATACTGCTGATAAATCCCCTTCCGAACTAATAAACCGATGCTTTGAGGTTCAGATTATTAATAATGAACTTTATTTTGATTACCAGTTGCTTAATGGGGTTTGCAAAAACCGCAGTGCCACTTTTATTATGGAAAAGATGGGCGTTATTTAAACATTCATTAACAGCTAATTATATCTTAATAACGGCTAACCTTATGGTTGGTCGTTGTAATTTTAGACTACAGAACAACTTAAAATTAATTTGTATGCCTTTTATTACAACAAACTCCGTAAGCCTTTCCGGCAGTTCAGAAGAAGTTAAGATATTTTATCAGGATATAGGCCGTGGCAGGCCTGTGGTACTTATTCATGGCTGGCCTCTTAATAATGAAATGTGGGAATACCAGTATAACGAGCTGCCCAAGCACAACATACGTGTTATAAGCTATGACCGCCGTGGTTTTGGTAAATCATCGCGCCCGTGGGAAGGCTATGATTATGATACCTTTGCACAAGACCTTAAAGTATTAATAGAAGAGCTTGATCTTAGAGATGTTACGCTTGTAGGATTTAGCATGGGCGGTGGCGAAGTGGCCCGTTACCTTTCTAAATACAACAATGATGGCCGCGTTACTAAGGCCGCTCTTATAAGTGCTGTAACACCATTTTTATTAAAGACTGATGACAACCCTACCGGATTGCCCCAGGAAATGTTTGACAGTATTAAAGGACAACTTGAAGACGACAGGCCTAAATTCCTGGCAGGGTTTGCAAAAACGTTTTATGGGGTACATTTGTTTAGTAAACCGGTAAGTAATGAATTTTTGCAAAGGGATGCTATATTAACCTTAAATTCAGCCGGATATGCCACTATAAAAGCCATGCAGGCATGGTCTACAACCGATTTTAGGGCCGATCTTGCCACAATCAAAATTCCATTACTGATACTGCACGGCAAAGCCGATGAAACAGTGCCTATTGATGTTTCTGCCGAAGAAACAGTTAAGCGCGTACCACATGCACAATACATTGTATATGATGATGCGCCACACGGGCTATTCTATACCCACAAAAATAAGTTTAACGAAGACATAGTCAAGTTTATTAACTCATAACTAAACAGTTATAACTAAAAAAGCGCATCAAAAATTATCTTGTTGCGCTTTTTTAGTTTACTGTCCCGTCCTGTTACCTATTTCAAATAATCCTGAAATCCGTACCTTTGATATTCTTAAAAATGACATAATCTATAATGAAAAATATAATCGTATCCGTAATTACCTTTATATCAACATCTTTAACCATTTATGCACAGCAAGATGTGCATGGGCTGATGTATGGTAGCCACAAACAAAACAACCTTGACCTGTTTCTTCCGGCTAAGTTTGATGCCAAAACACCCTTTATAGTAATGCTGCATGGTGGTGCCTGGGCGATGGGTGGTAAAGAATATACCGATAAAACAGCCCGCGACCTGCGAGACCGAGGCTTTGTAGTAGCAAACGTAGACTACCGCTATGTTAATGATTCTGTGCATTGTACAGATTTATTAACCGATATTGACAACGCTATTAGCTACCTGCAAACCACTGCTGCCCAGCAATATAAGTTCCGAACATCGGGGTACAATATGGCAGGCATAAGCGCTGGGGCACACCTGGCCCTGCTGTATGGCTATACTACAAAAAAAGACATAAAAGCTATAGCAGCATTGTGCGCACCATCGGTGCTGGATGACGCTAAAGGCCTGGACCTGATAGCCAATAACGGCCTGATACACAACATAGAGCTCTTGGCCGATGCCAAATATATTCCAGGCCAGGCAGTGCCAAAAGCATTTAGCAATGTTAGCCCTTACAAGCAGGTAACTAACATCCCTACCCTGCTTTTTCATGGTGACAAAGACGATTTAGTTCCTCATAAAAGTTCTGAAGTATTATATAACATACTGAAAACCAAAAATATAGACTCTAAATTCCTGACCATGAAAGGTAAAGGGCACGACTGCGGCATGAACCAGGCTGACTCAGAAAAACAGGTGCTGGACGAAATTACCAACTGGGTAAACAAGTACAACTAATGCGCCTGTACATCAAAAATATGGTATGCCACAGGTGCATTTTAGCAGTGAAAAACATATTTAATGATTTAAAAATCAACTACTTATTAGTTACTTTAGGTGAAGTAGAAATTGCCGGCGATCTCCCTGCAGAAACGTTGGCAAAGGTAGACACATCATTGCAAAACCTTGGTTTTGAACGCATTGAAGACCGAAAAAGCCGCATTATCGAGAAGGTAAAAACCGAGATCGTATATCTGGTGCACCACTCAGAAGAAGTGCTTAACACCAACCTATCTAACTGGCTATCAAGTAAATTACATTATGATTACACTTACCTCAGTAACCTGTTTAGCGAGGTTGAGGGCACAACCATAGAGAAGTACTATATTGCACAGCGCATAGAAAAAGTAAAGGAACTGCTTGTATATGATGAACTTACACTTAGCCAAATAGCTGATAAACTGGGCTATAGCAGCGCCGCTTACCTGTCTGGGCAGTTTAAAAAGGTAACCGGTCTTACCCCCACTTTTTATAAAGGCATAAAAGACACCAAACGCCGCAGTTTAGACCAACTGTAAATGTTATAGCAATCTTCTAAAATTAGATAAGTACATTCTTACTTTTATATCCGAAATTTGTGCTAATATTTCACAATTGGAGTTCAAGATTCAAAACGCTAAAATATCAGGATTTTACAACTCCTGTATCACATATTTACAACCGTTTTTTTTAGTTTTCAGGATCCAAATTTTCAATCTGGAACTTACGGCTTCAAAATTTTTCAATCTTTCAATTTTCAATCTTTCAATTTAAAAATGACAGATACATATAATATTTCCGGAATGACATGCTACCTGTTAAAACAGCTGCCCCAGGTAACCGATGTTATAATCGATCTCGACCGCGGCACAGCCGATGTAAGGATGAGCAGCCATGTAGGCACTCCACAATTACAACAGGCATTAAAAGACTACCCCAAATATCAGCTAACCGATACCCCTACCGGCCAAGCCATGCCTGCCAAAGATGTTTTTGGCAACACCTCGGAGCCCGCAAGGAGCTGGGCGGAGACTTATAAACCCATACTGCTCATTTTTGGGTACATCACGGTGGTATCAGGCATTGCAGCCACATGGTCTGGCCTGTTTAGCGGCATGGTGTTTATGCGCATCTTTATGGCAGGGTTCTTTTTGGTATTCTCTTTCTTTAAAATGCTCAACTTAAAAGGCTTTGCCGAAAGTTATGCCATGTATGATGTGGTAGCAAAAAAAATACCCATATGGGGCTATATCTATGCATTTTTAGAGCTGGCTTTAGGATTAGCCTTTGCACTAGATTTTGAACCCGTGTTTACCAATGCCTTCACAGCCGTGCTAATGTCAGTCAGCCTGGTGGGTGTGCTGCAAAGTGTACTCAGCAAAAAAACGATTCAGTGTGCCTGCCTGGGTGCGGTGTTTAACCTGCCTATGAGCACCGTTACTATTATAGAGGATAGCCTGATGATTGCCATGAGCCTTGCTATGCTGGCGATGTATTTTTAGCGGTTTAGCTTAAAAAATAATCATATATTATAGCCTTATAAAAAACGCTCCCGGTTTGGGAGCGTTTTTTATAAGGCTATTTGTATTTTAAGCTGATACTTATAATATCTGATGTAAGGTTAGTGGTTCGGGTATAATGCCCGTACCTAAGTTCAAGCGTATTAAAGTGCTTTATGCCAAACACCCCGTTTAGCGGGGTAAATTTCAGGTTAACGCCCACAAAGCTGCTGTTAAATTTTGAGAGGTCATAATTACTGGTATAAAACTCATTGGCAGCGGTATGCGCGCCATACGGCTTAAAGTACTTAACGGCAGTCTGGGTATAATAGCGATAAAAAGGGCTTATCGAAAAGAAAGGCGACAGCTTTACAGGCACCTCTATATCAGCCGTATGAGATGTAAGGTTCCAGTCGTCTGTATAAAATCGGTAATAGGCCCTTATAATGATATTATCGCCTAAAAAGTAGCTTGCCCGCACGGCCAGGGGTATTTTAAGCCTGTTATCGGGCAAAAGTTCCTGGTGTACACTACCATCATTAAAATATACCCTATGAAAAGGCAGGCTTAGATAACCCTGCTGTGCCACTACATCGGCCTGAAACAACACCTGCAAATCCTGGTTTATAATTTGCGCATAAGTTAAAGACCCCGCAAAGGTATTGCGCGATGCCGTGCCATAACCATCGCTTGTACGCAGCTCTATTGGTTCTACAAGCTTAAGCTGGTCCAGGTAGGCCTGCACTTTGGCAGTAAACTCACCATTTCTGTCGGCCGTCTTTTTTGTATATGAAATATTTCCGCCAAAAGACTGGTAGTCAAACTCTGTAGATGATGAAACCCCGGCGGCAAAAGCATTGCCTTTCTCTTCATTTTCCTGGCTAAAGGTAATTGACGGATAAAACCGTGTATCGGCCGATGAGGCCGATGAGTTTGCAACAAGGTCTACCTTGTCTGATGAGGCAGAAGAATAATGGTCTACCCCCACTTCCAGGTCTATGGTTTGTTTTTTGCCCGATTTGCTGTAGCGCACAAGCTTTAAATCAATATAGTTAGAGATGTCAGTCAGCTCCTCGGTACCTACCCCACCGGTAACGGCCGAGTTGTTGCCATCCTGCTTGTAATAGCTCGATACCAGGTTAATCTCGTCTATCTTCAGCTTACTGCTTTTGTAAGCGGTAGAGTCATCGCCGTTAGTGTCCTGGGCAGACATACGTAAAATACCCAGCAGGGCAAACCCCGTAATAAATATTCGTTTCATTGATTACTTGGTTGTATGTAGTTAATTGCAGCCGCAGCCGCCGCCGCTTTTTCCTGCGTTAGCGCCCGATGCACCTTCCCTGTACGACTGAAAGCTCAGTTCTGTTTTCTCAATTTTACGGTTACTAAGCGTCATTTCAGAGTCGTTTATCTTGGCTTTCTGGTATTCTTTTACCCCGGCGCACGATAGTAGCACGGTACAAACCCCAAGGCTTAAACAAAACCGCACCAGTGTTGCTTTAGTTATTATCATTTTAGGTTTATGTTTTTAGATGTATATAATTTATTGTTGTCGTCTATAATTATGCAGTGCACGCCGGGCAGCTGGTTTATCAGGTATAGCCCTGCCTGTATGCCCATTACGCTAATGGGCGTAGCCATTGCATCGGCAAACTCAGCATTATCGCATATTATGGTCACGCTTTTAATGCCGTGCACGGGCAGCCCCGTTTTTGGGTCTATGGTGTGCGAATATTTTTTACCCCCAATCATTACATATTTTTCATAATTGCCAGATGTGGCCACCGCCTTGCCTGTAATATTAAGGTAAGAAAATACTTTTTCGGGCGCATCCGGGTCAGATATGCCCACCGTCCACGGCTTGCCGCCCGGTTGCAGCCCCCAGGCGGTTAAATCTCCGCTGGCATTTATAAGGGCACTCTCCACATAGTTCTTTTGCAGCACTTCTTTAGCCTTTTCGGCAGCATACCCTTTGCCAATGCCGCCAAAGCCCAGGCGCATGCCCTTTTCTTTTAAAAAAACAGTGCTTTTATCTTTATCAAGAATGATATTTTGGTAGTTAATAAGGTGCACGCTTTTCAGCGCCTGTTCGGGTGTAGGCAGGGCCGTCATGGCTTTATCAAAATTCCACAGGGCTTTATCAACCCCGCCATAGGTAATATCAAATGCCCCCTGTGTTATTTTAGAAATACCTATGCACCGCTCTATAAGGCTCAGCACTTCTGCATCAACCCTAACAGGCGCTATGCCGGC
>JAZKDS010000180.1:19446-28333 GCA_040387455.1 Bacteroidota bacterium | reverse complement strand
TTGTTGTTTATAAAGGTGGCCTGGCTATCGGGCTTAAAGGTAGAGAGCAGGCTTTCAATACGGCTAATTTCTGCCACGGCGCTGTCTATATGCGCATTGGCTGTTTCAGCGTCCTGGTTCACTACGGTAATGGCAAAGTTGTTCCCCATGAGTTTTAACTCACGGCTAAAAGGCTGCATAACGGTGTTACTTTTTGTGGGCATCACACAAAGCCTTGATTTCTTTGGTCCATGCTTCTACCGAAGCTTCCGGCTTTCCAATCCATGATTTCAGCACATTGCCATCGGCATCCAGCAGCAGCGTGTACGGAAAGTTACCCGTTTTATTATATTTTTCGGCAAGGGCCTCATTTTTTTTTAACTGATCCGGTGCAGGCTGGTTTTTTTTCTTCCGTGGAAAATCGGCATTTACCAGTACCAGGTTTTCATCGGCCATCTGCAAAAAAGCGGCGTTGTCCAAGTAATCCTTTCGCAGCAAAATACAAGGGCCGCACCAGTCTGAACCCGAAAAATTAAGTAATATAAGTTCGTGCTTTTCCTTCGCTATTTTTTTAGCGTTCTCAAAATCAGGCTCCCATTGCGTTGTAAATGCGGCTATAAGCAGCAAAGCTAAAAGTTTAACAGGCATAATAATATATTTATTGTAATAACGTAAATAACAACTTAAAAGTACAGTTTTTTACATTAAACCGTTCTGTTGCGGTAAAATAAATTTTGCCTGCATCATACCATATATTTTGTTACTTTTGCGTAACTAAAATATAACAAAAATGGCTGATATTACACTTGGGGGCAACCCTGTACATACAACCGGTAACCTGCCGCAAAACGGCACAACCGCACCTGATTTTACACTTGTAAAAACAGACCTGTCTACTACCTCATTATCAGACTTTAAAGGCACTAAGCTTGTCCTTAACATATTCCCCAGCGTAGATACCGGCACATGTGCTGCATCGGTACGCAAGTTTAATGAAAAAGCTTCTTCTTTAGAAAATACTAAGGTGCTTTGCATCAGCCGCGACCTTCCTTTTGCACAAAATCGTTTTTGTGGTGCCGAAGGCCTTGACAATGTAATATCACTATCAGATTTCCGCGATGGCAGCTTTGGCGCAAGCTACGGCCTTACCGTGCTGGATGGCCCACTTACCGGCCTGCACAGCCGCGCTGTAGTGGTGATAGACGAAAACGGTACCGTAAAATATACAGAGCAGGTAGCTGATATTAAAGACGAACCTAATTATGATGATGCCCTTGCGGCACTGTAATTTAGGAAGTTAAATTTTTCGATTATTGGATTTTTTCGACTGCATGCATACCTATCGAAACATCTAATAATCGAATTATCTAACTATCAAATCATCGAATTATCGAAAATGAAAGACAATAGGTTTGTAAAAGGCAGGATAAAAAGCGTAACCTACTCGGTAATTGGCGCTTATAAGCTGGTTACATCAGAGCACAGCATTATAGTACAATTTTGTATAGGCCTGGCAGTTACCGCTGCCGGCTTTTATTTTAATATATCGGGCACAGAATGGATGATCCAAACCATGGCCATAGGCATGGTTATGGCTATTGAGGGTGCTAATACTGCCGTAGAAAAAATTTGCGACTTTATTCACCCTAAGTTTAACGAAAAAATAGGCTTTATAAAAGATATAGCCTCTGGTGCTGTATTTTTTGCAGCTGTGGCAGCCATTGTAGTGGGTGCAATAATTTATTCCCCTAAAGTGGCGCTGCTTTTTTAATAATTGATATTTTTACAGAAAGAATACCTAAATGGCAAAGGCAAAAAAAGCAACAACCAATACAAAGGCTGATACTCCGGCCCCCGAAAAAAGAAAATGGCGCTTATCCCGCAGGCATAAAGTGCTGGTGGGCATACTGTTCTTTTTATTTTCTGTGGCCTTGCTGCTTTCATTTATCTCTTACTTTTTATATTGGGAGGCAGACCAAAGCGTGCTTACAGCATTTTCAGACCGCGAGCAGCCCGTACAAAACTGGCTGGGCAAATTTGGCGCCTGGCTGGGCGATTTGTTCCTGTACCAGGGCTTTGGCATTGCATCATTTATATTAATACGCTTTTTCTTTTTAACCGGTGCTTACCTGGTGCTTGATTTGCCTGTGGGCAAACTCAAAAAAACACTCTTCTGGGATTTGTACCTGGTAGTAATTGTTAGCATACTGTGCGGTTTCTTTAAACAGTACCTGCCGGAGCTGGGTGGCGTAATAGGTTTTGAAATGAACCTGTTTATGCAAGATTTTATGGGTAAAACCGGCACATCGCTGGTGCTTGTATTTGCTATATTTATATTCCTGCTGTTCAGGGTTAAAATATCGCCCGATGCCATTAAATCATTCTTTGAAAGAAGCCCCGAAGAGGAAACGGAAGAAAACACCGAAAATGCTGCCGAAACCACCTCTGTACCCACTCCTGTTTATTCTGTAACCGATACTGCCACCGCAAAACCAAATACGGCCTTTGCAGATGAAGATGACATAACCGATGAGGAACTTGATAATATTGAGCTTAAAACCGTTCCGCCGGTGGCACCTGCCGCCTCTAAATTTGAAATTAACCGCGAGGCCCTAAAGCCTACTATCGAAAATACATCTAACATAAACCTTGACCCTAAGCCAAAACCTGTTGAGCCCGCACCGCAGGCACATCAGATTATTGAAACGGCCGACGACAATTTTGTGATAGAAAAAATAGCCGACGAAGATGTGGTGGAAGAAAACCTTGCCGCGCGCCTGGTAAAGGATTTTGGAGAGTTCGACCCTACCCTGGAGCTGAGTAACTTCCAGTTCCCTCCTATCGATTTACTTAAAGATTACGCATCGGGTGGCATTACCATCAACCAGCAGGAGCTTGAAGAAAACAAGAACCGTATTGTTGAAACCCTGCGCAACTACAAAATTGATATCGCCCAGATTAAGGCTACCGTGGGCCCATCGGTTACGCTGTATGAAATCGTGCCCGAAGCCGGTATCCGTATCTCAAAAATTAAAAGCCTTGAAGATGATATAGCCCTGTCGCTTGCGGCACTGGGCATCCGTATTATTGCACCCATTCCGGGCAAGGGTACAATTGGTATAGAGGTGCCAAATGCTAACCCTACCATAGTATCTATGAAAAGTGTTATCGGCTCGCCTAAATTCCAAACGGCCGAAATGGAACTGCCTATTGCACTGGGCAAAACCATTAGCAATGAAACTTTTGTGACCGACCTTGCCAAGATGCCCCACCTGCTAATGGCGGGTGCTACAGGCCAGGGTAAATCGGTAGGTTTAAATGCCGTACTTACATCATTACTATACAAAAAACACCCCGCCGAAGTTAAGTTTGTACTGGTAGACCCTAAAAAGGTAGAGCTTACGCTGTTTAATAAAATTGAGCGCCATTACCTGGCCAAGCTGCCCGATGGCGGCGATGCCATTATTACCGATAACACAAAGGTTATTAACACCCTGAACTCGCTGTGTATTGAAATGGATAACCGCTATAACCTGCTTAAAGATGCCTCTGTAAGGAATATTAAGGAGTATAACGATAAATTCCGTAACCGGAAGCTAAACCCGGAAAACGGCCACCGTTTCCTGCCGTATATTGTATTGGTAGTAGATGAGTTTGCCGACCTTATCATGACGGCCGGTAAAGAGGTAGAAACCCCAATAGCGCGCCTTGCACAGCTGGCCCGTGCCATTGGCATCCACCTTATCATTGCCACGCAAAGGCCATCGGTAAACGTTATTACAGGTATCATCAAGGCCAACTTCCCGGCCAGGATAGCCTTTAGGGTAACCTCAAAAATAGATTCGCGCACCATATTAGACAGCCAGGGCGCAGACCAGCTTATAGGCCGCGGAGATTTACTATACACCCAGGGTAACGATCTTACCCGTGTGCAGTGTGCCTTTGTAGATACCCCTGAGGTAGAAAAGATAACCGAATTCATTGGCAATCAAAAGGCTTATCCCGAGGCTTATTTGCTTCCGGAATACTTCGGCGAAGAAAGTGGCACTAATCTTGATATAGACATTGGCGACAGGGATGCAATGTTTAGGGAAGCTGCCGAAGTAATTGTTACCGCCCAGCAGGGTTCGGCATCATTACTGCAGCGCAAGCTTAAACTGGGCTACAACCGTGCAGGCAGGCTTATAGACCAGTTGGAAGCCGCCGGTATTGTAGGGCCTTTTGAAGGCAGCAAGGCGCGTGGCGTGCTTATATCTGACCTTGTATCGCTTGAGCAATTTTTTAAAAATGAAGAAAACGACTAGCATGCAACGCATTATCAGGATTTTATCGCTTTTTGTTTTAATTACCGGGCTAACGGCGCAGGCACAAAACGCTGATAAAGCTAAAAAACTGCTTGATGAAGTTAGCGGTAAAATAAAGGGCTATAAAAACATTGTTATTGATTTTAAATACTCTGTAAGCAATTCTAAAAAAAACCTGAACCAGGAAAGTAAAGGCAATGTAGCCCTTGAAGGCAATAAATATGTGCTTAACTTTATGGGCGTTACCCGTATATGCGATGGTAAAAAAATATACAACATAGTACCCGAAGACGAAGAGATTACCATTAGCAACTATAACGACAAGGCAGATGATGGGCTTACACCCAGCAAAATGCTTACGTTTTTTAACAGTGGCTACAAATACTCCTGGGATATTATGCAAAACGTTAGCGGCAGAAAAATACAGTATGTAAAGCTAACCCCTACCGATGCTAAAGACACTACTAAAGAAATTCTTATAGGTATAGATTCTCAAACAAAGCACATTTATAACTTAATGCAGCTTGATAAAGATGGTACCAAAACTACTTTTACCATAAATTCTTTTAAAACAAACCAGCCTTTGTCAAAAAATCACTTTACCTTTACCGAAAGTAAATATCCTAATTATTATATTAACAGATTAGACTAATTTACCCGGTGAAAATTTTAGACCGCTACATCTTAACTTCGTTTATACAAACGTTTTTAACCGTATTTGTCATCCTGTTCTTTATCTTTATTTTACAGGCAGTATGGCTCTTTATTGCCGAGCTTGCAGGCAAAGACCTTGACGTGCTTACTATTGTAAAATTTTTGGGCTTTTATGCCCCAAAAATAGTACCCTTGGTACTCCCCCTTTCTATACTACTGGCTTCTATCATGACGTTTGGCAGTTTTGCCGAAAACTATGAGTTTGCCGCCATGAAATCTTCGGGCATATCGTTAAGCCGTGCCATGCGCAGCCTTTCTGTTTTTATATTTATACTCAGCATTGTAGCCTACTTTTTTGCCAATAACGTTATCCCCCAGGCAGAATATAGGTTTTTAAACCTGCGCCGCAACATTATACAAAAAAAACCCGCCATGGCTATTGCCGAAGGCCAGTTTAACCCCGTAGGCGACTTTAATATAAGGGTAGAAAAAAAATCGGGCGAAAATGGCGAAAAGCTTACTAATGTAACCATACACAAGCGCAGGCCGGGCGCCACTAAGGCCACCATCATAAAATCTAAGACCGGCTTGCTTAAAAGCAACGAAAAAAGCAACATCCTTCAGCTCGAGCTGTATGACGGCTATTATTATGAAGAAATTGCCACCCGAAACCCGGTAGACAATCAAAAACAACCCTTTGCAAAAAGCAGTTTTAGTAAGCAGATAATGAATATCGACCTGTCTCAGCTCAATAAAGACAACATGGACGACCAGGAGATAACTCAAACCAACAACATGCTTACTGCCAGCGAACTGAATTTTACTATAGACTCGCTACAAAAAAACTATAATGAAGAGGCAAAAAATATTGCCCTTAGCATAGCCAGCAGGCCTAACAACGTGCTCAACCCCGTCCGTACTGCCGTACCTAAAGACAGTATAGCCGTTAAAAAGAAAGACAGCCTGCCTGCAAGCCTTTTAAACCTGGTAGAAAAAGCCGACAGGCCACGGGTACTTGAGCTGGCCGGTAATAACATAACCAGCGTAGAGTACGTAGCAGATTCAGGCGAAAAAAAGATGTTTGAAAAAATAAAGAACATCAACAACCACTTTATAGCATTGCATGAAAAATATGTAATAGCCTATGCCTGCCTTTTAATGTTTTTTATAGGTGCGCCACTGGGTGCCATCATCCGCAAGGGTGGCCTTGGTTTGCCCATAGTGTTTGCAGTGCTTATTTTTATTGTATACCATTTTGTAAACACCTTTGGTAAAAAGCTGGCACAGGAAAACGGTATAGACCCTATTTTAGGTTCCTGGATGTCATCTATAGTATTAACACCACTGGCCGTATTGTTTACGTACAGAGCCACAAATGATATGGGTGTATCTATCAATTTTGACTGGATTACAACCCCTGTTGCCAAGCTGTTTACGGCTAAAAGCCCGACACCACCCGCCATCATAAACCTTGCCACCATTCAGGTAGAAAAAGATGAAGAATGGGATGCGCTTGAACTGAAAACAGACGATGAGCTTACGACCATTGTGCGCAACTCTAAAGAATACAACCATTCTTACAATTACAGGATAAAAGTGCTAAAAGTGCTGGAAAGCCGTGGCATAACCCAGGCACTGCTGGCAGATGCTAACAACCTGCACAACGAGGAATTTGAATTGATGCAGATATTCAGGGAGAAACAACTGCTATTTGCTAACCTGGCACTTATAGCCTATGCCATTATTATAGCGGGCGTTGCAGTGTGGCTAAGCATGCCCGGTTTTATTAAAAACAAAACCCTGGTTATAATGGGTATTGTGGCGGCAGCTATATTTTACTTTAGCTTTTTCAAGGCTACACAGCAGGTAAACCGCGTGGCTAAAATTGTATATCAAAAACACAAGGTTAACCTTGTAGTGGCTTTAATATTAGGATTTCCATTTTACATTTTTATATATTTTTATAACAAACGCGCTTTAAAACAGGCGCTAAGTCAATACAAATCATGACAACTCCAACTATAGAAAAAATACAGCTCAATACCATTGAAGAAGCCATAGAAGACATCCGCCTGGGCAAAGTGGTAATTGTAGTAGATGATGAAGACAGGGAAAATGAAGGCGACTTTATTGCGGCTGCCGAAAAGGTAACCCCCGAAATGATAAACTTTATGGCCAGCGAAGGCCGTGGCCTTATTTGTGCGCCGCTTACAGAGCAGCGTTGCGATGAGCTGGACCTCCACCCTATGGTTACAAACAATACCGTACTGCACCAAACGGCTTTTACGGTTTCTATAGATCTTATAGGCCACGGCTGTACTACAGGCATATCGGTGCATGACAGGGCTAAAACCATAAAATCTTTAGTGGACGAAGATACCAAGCCACACGATCTGGGCCGCCCGGGGCATATATTCCCCCTGCGTGCCAAGCAGGGAGGCGTTTTAAGGCGTACAGGACACACAGAGGCCGCTATAGACCTTGCACGTCTTGCAGGTCTTAAACCGGCCGGTATATTAGTAGAAATACTAAACCAGGACGGCTCTATGGCACGCCTGCCGGAGTTGTATAAAGTAGCAAAAAGGCTCGACCTCAAATTAATTTCTATAGAGGCGCTTGTGGCCTACCGCATGCAGCACGACAGCCTTATTCAAAAAAAGGAAGATTTTGAAATCCAGACCCGCTTTGGCAGCTTCAGGCTTCGCGCTTATGTGCAAACCACAAACAAGCAGGTGCATATAGCTCTTACAAAAGGCAGCTGGAACGCCGGCGAACCTATTGTTACCCGTATTAACTCTACACAAATTAACAACGATATATTAGGCACGCTTACTAATAATGCCGACAGCAAGCTGGACAGCATGTTCCGTAGAATTAATGAGGAAGGCAAGGGCGCCATTTTATTTATAAACCAGGAAATACAGCCATCAGAACTTTTAGGCCGCGTTACAGAGCTTAAAGAGCTTCAGGCAAAAGGTACAGTTAAAGCACCACAACCTAAAATGGATGTTAAGGATTTTGGCATTGGTGCGCAGATACTGCACAATATCGACATTAGCAAAATACGCCTGCTTACAAATTCTGAACACTCAAAACGTGTGGGTATGATAGGTTATGGCCTTGAAATTACTGAATATGTAAGCTTTTAAATATTTTTTTAAGTGTTAATTACCATATACTGAAACTGTTGAAAAACCTGCAGAAAATTTTTAGATTTTTTAATCAAAATGTTTTTGCAAAACCCAAAAAGGTTTCTATATTTGCAACCGCAATCAGGATATGATAGCAGCTTACTGGAGAAATGGCAGAGTGGTCGATTGCGGCAGTCTTGAAAACTGTTGACTGTAACAGGTCCGGGGGTTCGAATCCCTCTTTCTCCGCCACCTGAAGTTTAAGACTAAACTTCTAAAAAACAAAAACCTTTAAATCTCAGGATTAAAAGGTTTTTTTATTTTGTTCATGTTCGTACTGTGAGTAAAATCCCCTAGTAACTAACGGATTAATTGTGCCTTAAAAATAAGATAAGCAACGCTATAGCTTTCACTACAGCGTTGCTCACTCCTTACTCTTTAATAATTTTTTGACTCACTTCTTTACCCGCTGCAGTGCTTACATTCAATATATAAGTACCCGTGCTCAGGCTTTCTATAGAAATGGTATTTTGTGATGATGGCAGTTCACCCGAAAGCAATACCTGCCCTAAGAGATTGACTACCTTGTAGCTTTTAAGTGCTTCATCTGAATCTATGTTTATAAACCCATTAGATGGATTTGGATAAATTTTTGTGGTATTAAAGCTATGCCCATCAATACCCGATGTACCCGAACCACATACGCTGTTTGCTAGTTTAGCAACAAAAAAATCGGTATAGCTCTGCACACCTCCCACCTTTGTAAGGGTAGGCACGTTATCATCTGCCAGTGTAAAAAGATCGTTATAAAAAAAGCCG
>JAZKDS010000180.1:9622-19436 GCA_040387455.1 Bacteroidota bacterium | reverse complement strand
CTAAAAGTGGCTGCCTGACCAAAAATCAGGATTTGAAGTTTCTGAGTAAGCCGAAGGCACGGTAACCCACTGCACCTGGCCGGCAGCATTAAGTTTTGCCGTATAATTTATAATACCGCCTACATTTTGTGGAAATTGATAATCTCCCAAACTCACGCCCGGGCTACTCGAATCTGTAAGAAACTTGCCTGTAAAGTATATATTAGAATCGTCATCAATTTCAAGCGAATGAATCCTATTATCCTGAATTTGAGATACCGAAGCAACTTCCTTACGCCATATTTCATTTCCGGTGTTACCTATTGCTAAAATATAAGCCTGCTCTGTAAAAGCTATGTTATTATTTGATAGAGGAAGAAGTTCATTTACATCTCCGTTAGACCTGTATCCAGATAAATAGTAGCGTTGCAACGCCTCATCATACCTAAAATTGGTATGCTCAAGATAAAAACTGCCTCCTATAGACAGCGGTAAAATGCTTACAATTTCGCCTTCTGCATCATACTTTACAATATAATACTTATACATATTATTAAAGGTATCAGGAACTGTTATCTGCCCATCTAAGTGGGTGCCCGCTGTAAAGCCTATCAGTGCATGTATAGTACCGTCAGGTTGTACCTGAAGGTTGTGTATCTGAGCATATCGTAGCGAAAGTGTAACATCTCCCTGTGGCATTTTGCGCCAGGCAAGGCTACCATTGTTTGTGTTATATTTTAATAATGCTGCGGTTTTATAGCCCTCTTGTGGCTCACCTGTATTATCTCCCAAAACCGGCTGGGCATCTGTAGGGCTAAAATGAGGTGGCAAATATGGCTGATTAGAACCTGATATATTCAGAACATTAGCGCCTAAATATAAACCGCCATTATTATCAAGCTGTATATTATAGGCAAAATCCTGTGTACCCCCACCTATAGTTTGCGTCCAGCGAAGGGAACCTTCACAGTCGGTTGAAAATAATACTATATCAGTATTACCAGATGAAGAACTATCTGAATTATATACGGTTACAGGCGTACCATCATACTCTGTATCCAGCTGTGTCATAAAGGCTAGATAGTAATAATTATTATCTTCATCTACGGCAATATCAACTATATGTTCGCTGTTATAATCAAAACCACTATTCTCCCCCTGTGCGTTTTTCTTTCCGCCACCACGTTTTGCCCACTGCCATTCATAATCCTGGGCCATTGCGCTAAAGGCTAATAATAATGATGTACATAGTAATATTTTTTTCATAGTAATTACGTGTGTTAGTTATGCTTAAAAATAAGAAAACAACGCCATAGCTTTCACTACGGCGTCGTTTTTTTTTAGAAAATATTATTTCTTAACTAAAACTTTCTGAAGTGCCTTCACTCCGTCTGCCTGTATACTTACTACATAGGTACCTGATGGTAACCCAATAGTAGAAAGGTTAACTTCTCCTGCTGGTTTATCAAGTCGTGCAGTAAATACCGCGTTACCTAAAAGGGTATATACGGTAAGGCTTTCGGCCTGTTTATAGCTATCGCCAAGGTCATAGCTAACCACTGTAGGCCCTTCAGCAGGGTTAGGCGCTATAGACATGGCTGCAAGCCTGGCAGAAGCGCCCGGCGCTGTCTCTGCAAAAACAACCGGATATGCAGTCATACAGCCCGGCATTTGCAGTACAATAATATCATTGCCACCGTTAAAGCTGGCATTTGGCGTAAATTGCAGCGGTGCAAAATTATAGGTGCTATTTGCAGGTATGGTTATAGAGCCCGGTGTGTAGGTACCATAATTATTAAAGCTGGTTATGGTAACCGTAATAGGGCTTCCTGTAACATTTTGAATATATCCGTTTAATAAATATATACTACCGTTATATCCTGTTTCCTGTTTTACATCAGATTTAAATGAACATGCATTTATATCACAATCTTCAGAGTTTGGTACAAGAGTCATAATACCACTTTCCAGCACACAACCATCATTTTGTATGATTAGCTGATAGGCACCACCTTGGTTTATAGTCAGCTGCGGCACAATACTGTTAGTTCCTGATGCTACTGCAGTTCCATTACGCAGCCATTTGTACAGGTCAAATATTCCAAGCGGGCCTAAAATATACGGCGCAGGCGATGTGTTGTAACATACATCATAACAGCCTTCCGGGAATACCCATAGCAAACGCTCAAGCGGCTGCGGAATCATAGTACTAGACGATGCAGAGCAACCTGAAGTAGCAGTATAAGTAACCCCCAGTCCGCCGCCATGGCCCACGGTAATGGTTTGCCCCACAGCACCGTTAGACCAGTTATAAATGCCCGAAGAAGGCCCAGAAGCTGTAACCTGTACTGCATAAGGTTCGCACGTTACTACATTATAACTTAATACCGGTGGTGTTACCGCAGGATATACTGTAACACTTATAGTAGCAGTAGAACCACAGCTGGTATCTGTAGCCGGCTGCACTTCAAAAGTATAATTATACGTTCCGGCAGTGGTTGGTATAGTAATGGTTAGAGGTGTAGTAGTAGCCCATGTGCCATAAGGTGCCACCATTGGGCTGCCATTAAGCAGCCAGCGGCGCTGTAAGGCAGGGTTAGTTACAACACCTTGTATAGTACCCTGAGTACCTGCGCAAACATTGCTGCTGCCTACTATGGCGGCATAAGGACGCTGGCGGATAGTTATACTAATAGGATCTATTAATGTGTAAACACATCCTTGAGAATTAAATAATTTTACCCAGTAAACCCCTGATGCCGTAGGTGTATAAGAAGCTCCAGTACCCACCTGCAGATTACCTTTCATCCAGGCATAAGACGATGGAGTTCCAGATAGGGGTGCCGCTGTATAGGTAATGGTTTGCGCAGTACCTTCACAAACATTTGGACTTGGGGTTACTTGTAAGCTTCCGTTAAAAGATGCTTTATTAACATTTACAAATTGTTGCGGGCTTGTAAAAATACATCCCTGGGGCGTTGTAACCTCTAAAGCTATACCATACTGACCGCTGGATGGAGCATTAATATTAAGCAATGTTGTGGCACTGCTTGCTATAAAAGACGTTTGGAAGAATATCCACCTGTAAGTATATAGCGGGTTATAGCTGGCAATTGTTACTGAAATAGGCTCTTCTGCACATACATTGGTATTAGCAATGCTAAAAGTTGGGGTACCCACGTTTGCCAGTGTAATAGGCTTGGTAATGGTACATATAGGTTTGCCTGGTATATTTACCGTTAAAGTATAATTATAGGTTCCGGGCGCCATATTAGTAAGGTTAATTGTTTGCGCAGTAGAACCTCCGGGTATGCCCGGCCCACTAAAGCTGTAAACAATGCCGGCTGAATTAAACACCGTAGTATTATTTACAAGTGTTACATTATACGTTGCACTGCTACCGCCACTATTACAGCTTATAATGCTATTAAAATCTGGCTTATAATTTGTATCTACCGAAACACTTTCCTGCACAACGCAAGGTCCGGAAGGTGTTTGATAGGTAACCTTTACTGTTACAAGGTGTGTGCCCGGTATATTAGTAGAGAACGTTGCTGAGGTATTTGTGCTGCTCTGCAGGTTTATTAGCGGGCTGCCCACCCACTGTACATTAATGGGTGTACCGGCATAAGATGCTGTTGCCGTAATGGTGCCACAGGCACTCCACCCTGCAGATACGCTAAGGTTAGGCGCCGGGGTTATTACACATGGTGGCGGGGTTCCGCAATCTGCAATAACAACAATGTTTTGCGAGTTTACCACACAGCCGTTACTATCTGTAGCCTGTACATAATAGGTACCCTGTGGCGTGGTTCCCTGTGTAGCATTTGAAATAGTATAGGTGCTGCCCGTGGCTCCGGATATAGGGTTGCCACCTTCAAACCACTGGTAGCCCACAGTAACCCCTACACCGGCAACGGCATTGGCGCTAAGTGTAAAGGGTGAATAGCTGGTAGGGCAAACCTCATAATAATATCCAGGAGATATGGTTATAACCGTTCTTGGAAACACCAATACAGTATCTACAGCTTGTGGGCTGTAATTACAGCCGTTAGGGTTGTTTAGTGTAGCGGTAATAGTTTGGTTTATATTACTGCCAGTAGTATTGTTGTAAGGGTTATTAAAGGTATAATTTCCGGTGGGGTTAAATGCTGTGGTTTGGGTAATACCGTTACCAAAATCCCAGGTAACCGTGCCCGATGTAACACCGGGTGCCGTTAAGGTTAGATTAAGCGGACTACCATAACATATTTGGGTAGGTGCATTTAAGGTTAAAGCAGGTGGCTGGTAAAGATTTATGGTGGTGTCAAAATTTTGGTCAAGATTACACTTCTTTACACGCAGCCTAAGGGTTCCTTGCGGACTTGCACTAATTTCATTCCAGCTTACCGTAACAGTAGACGAATTTATGCCGGATATAACGTTACCAAAATTTGCAGGTACTACACTCCACTCTAATAAGTCTGGTGAAATACCGTTTAAATTAACGGTAAAGGTTGACTGGCTGCTTGGGCAGTAAATAGAAGAGTTAGAGGTAATGGCAGGAGCAAGTACAATTTGGCTTACCGCCTTGTTTAACCAGCCAGACTGGCATCCCAGGCCATCTAAGCCCACTCTCTTAACCCTTACAGTTGTAACAGCCGAGGTAAAGATAATGGTTACAGTATTACCGCTGTTATCTCCCTGAAAGGTACCTGATCCTGCCGGTAAAACTTCCCATACAAGGGTTGTGTTTGCTACAGTATTGTTAAAAGTATAATCATACGGCACACCGGTACACACTTTTACTTCTCCCGTTATAGTGCCGGTAGGTGTTGAGGGTGTTTGTGTAACGTTTATTACTTTAGGCACACCACTGCATCCGCCAGATGCTGTAGCGGTTAAGCTATAAACCCCTCCCTGCGGAAAATTATAGCTGAATGTAACACCTGTAGACGCTGCAACTACAGCATTATTTTTTGTAAGCTCCCAGCTTACTGAAGAGCCCGCTGTAGTAGTATAGGTTTTTGTGCCACTGCTGCTGCAAAAATCATCAGCCTGGTTAGATACAATGGTGGTTCCCTGTACTACATAAATCCGTATAGATGCAGATCCTGTACAACCTAAAAGGGTATTTTTATAATTACACACCAGGTCATAAGTACCCGGCAAAAGGCCTTCTACATAAACCTGGTTGCGCTGGTCTGTAAATATCAAATCAGCACCACCATTAGCTGGCGTTAAGGTCCATACAAAATTAGTAGTAGGCCATTGTGGTAGTGTAAACAGGCCTTGTTCTCCCACACATAAAGTGGCTTCGCCCTGTATAACGGCCGATTGTTTAACTACAGGTATTTTTACCGTAGTCCAAAAAGGGCAGGTACACTCAGAAAGGTAGCTTACATAGCCAAAGCCCAAATCGTCTACATTATCCCAAATAACTTCAACAGATGTTGCAGTTTGATCTACAACAGTACCGCCCTCTACAAGCCAGGTACCCCCGCAATCATCTACGCTATAAGTATGTTTTTCATCATTTTCACATACTACCGATGGGCAGTTTATGGTAACATTTGGTTTGTCTACTATGTTAATTGTAAATGTATGCTTGTCAGTGCAGTTACAGTTATTAGTAACAGTAAGGGTTACTTCATAAGTACCCGGTTGGTCATAGCTGTGTGTTGGCTCAAAAGTATAAGATACATCCCCATCGCCAAAAGTCCAGTAATAATTAACAATCTCAGATCCTCCGTTATTTAAAGATAAATTTTGAAAGTTAATAGGTGTATCAAGGCAAAATTCATCCGAGTCACTGTTATAAATATCAGCCTTTGCCTGGGGGCCATTAAGTTTTTCTATACAAAGTGATATTTCTCTTTGTGTGCCATTAGCATAAAAAATGGTAAGACTAAGGGCGCCGCTTCCTGCATCACCCCAGTTTATGGTCGCATTTTTGTTGGCAGTACCTCCTGTATAGGTTATAACACCTCCGGATGCGCTCCATACCACATTAGTTATGTTAGCGCCGTTCATAAAATAACTGATGGTACTGTGTTCGCACACCCTTAAACAAGGGGTATTCTCCATATCCTCTTCGAAAATAAGCTTTTTCCGGGGCTCGTTAGGATTACCTTCAGAGTCATAGGAAATACATCCTACCTGGTTATTCCAGGTTAAATAGCCGCCACTTTGAGCCGTGACGCTATGAAAAACCAAAACACAGAGCACTGTAAACAGTAATCGCGCCATGTGTGCAAAAGTAAAATTTTTCATAAATGTTAATAATTAAAGATTAATTGGTTTTACGAAATAATCCGTAGAATATGGATTAAGTTTCGCTCCAATAAATTTATGTTTTTAACATTTACCCTTAAGATTTTAAGAACGTACATTAACATATTTCATGTTGAAACAACACACTTTGTTAATGTAACGTTAAAATGGTAAATTTGGCATATAAGGATATTATTACAAATATTTTTCCTCAAAAACTTTTCTAAGTAATTCACGGTCATCCTTTGCATTAAAAGCCTTCTTAAGTTTAGAAATCCTGTTTTGGATGGCACTACCCGATAAATTTATAACTTCTTCTAACTCTTTTGCCCTATAGCCCTTAGACAGGTAATGTAAAATTTTTCTGTTATAATCGTCAAAAATAAAATCTTTAGTCCACACTTCTTTAATACAGGCTTTAATCTGAGGGCTTTTAAATAATTTGCCTTGTAGCACATCGTTTATTATATCATACAAATTATCTGTATTGATATCATTTTTTGTTACCAGCCCGTGCGGATTGATTTTTCTTATCAAATCATATATTATGAGTATTTCAATATGAGAGGTAATCATTAGCAACTTACAATCCGGGAAATTTTTTTTAATTAAAAGCGCCACATCTACCCCTGAAAATAGTTTTTTATCTGGATAAGATGGCAAACTATAATCTATAATCGCTAAATCAAAAGGCTTGTTGTTACCTTTTGCAGTTATTATAGCATCATATCCTTGTTTACAATCAAGGCCTATTACAGTGTGCCATTCTGTATTTTTATCATCATGAAGTATATTACAATATACAGCAGCAGTGAGAGGATGATCTTCAACGATTAGAACATTCATTAAGGTGAGGTGTAAATGTTAATACTAAATCAAAAGATTAATGTAAACTTATTAATACTTTTTATATTTAAAGTTAAATATTTAAGTTAATTTATTTGTAAATACAAAATCATGCGATAATGTAGATTATTCTGACATTATAGAGAGTCACGGACTACAGACTGCCCAATCTTCACCTCCCCTACCCAAAATAAGTTTTGTAATAAGCCATTTTAAGTAAAAAGCTATTGCACATTTTCTGTAATAGAACAGAAAATATTTTGTTTTAAAAAAAAAGCGTTTACATTTGCCTCACACTTTAGGGGTGTCTACAACTTGTAGGCTGAGATTTTACCCTCTGAACCTGATGCAGTTCATACTGCCGTAGGGAAAAGTAAGATGACTTCATTGCATATACCATTGTGTATACCTGTAGCCATTCCTAAAGTATATAACTATTATACAAAAAGGAATGAAACTAAAAATCAACAATCAAACCCGGCATTTTAACCATGAGCAGCTCACTATACAGGCTTTGCTTGATATAGAGGCTCCCGCTAAGCAAAAAGGCATTGCTGTTGCCATAAATACTACTGTTATTCCAAAATCTGAATGGAGTAACTACATCCTTTCCGTAAACGACCAAATCCTTATCATTACTGCCACACAAGGCGGGTAAACTGCTATTTCTAATCTCAAATAAAATAAAAACATAGATCATTATGCAAGATAAAGAACATCAAATATCGCGCACTCCTTTTCCTAATTCAAAAAAAATTTATGTAGAAGGAGAACTGCACCCCATAAAAGTTTCTATGCGCGAAATATCGCTTCATGATACCAAACTGTCTAATGGTGGTATAGAGAAAAACCCTCCGGTTACCGTTTATGATACCTCTGGCCCTTATACTGATGAAACTGCTGAAATAGATATTCGTAAAGGCCTGCCCCGTTTGCGTGAGCAATGGATATTTGATAGGGATGATGTAGAAGAATTACAGGAAATATCATCTGAATATGGTAAGCAAAGACTCAATAATCAAAAGCTCGATCATTTGCGGTTTGAGTACCTGCACAAACCCATGCGTGCTAAAAAAGGGGCAAATGTTACCCAGCTGTATTATGCAAAACAAGGCATTATAACCCCTGAAATGGAATATATAGCCATACGCGAAAACCAGCGTTTAGAACTGTTTGAACAGCAAAACCCTAAATTGTGCGGACAGCATGCAGGTAATAGTTTTGGAGCAAATACTCCAAAAAGAAAAATTACTCCCGAGTTTGTACGTAGCGAAGTAGCCTCTGGTCGCGCAATAATACCTAATAATATCAATCACCCTGAGAGCGAACCCATGATTGTGGGACGTAATTTTTTGGTAAAAATAAACGCTAACATAGGTAACAGTGCTGTAACCTCAAGTATTGAAGAAGAAGTTGAAAAAGCCGTATGGGCATGCCGTTGGGGTGCCGATACCATAATGGATCTTTCAACTGGCAAAAATATTCATGAAACCCGCGAATGGATAATCCGGAATTCTCCGGTACCTATTGGCACCGTGCCCATTTATCAGGCGCTGGAAAAAGTAAAAGGCATTGCCGAAGATCTTACCTGGGAAGTATTTAGAGATACCCTTATTGAACAGGCGGAACAGGGTGTATCATACTTTACCATACATGCCGGTGTATTGCTGCGTTACATTCACCTTACGGCAAACAGGGTTACGGGTATAGTATCCAGAGGTGGTTCTATTATGGCCAAATGGTGTCTCTTTCATCATAAAGAAAATTTTTTATACACGCATTTTGAAGAAATATGCGAGATAATGAAAGCGTATGATATAGCTTTTTCTTTAGGCGATGGCCTCCGTCCCGGTGCTATTGCCGATGCTAATGATGCTGCCCAGTTTGCCGAACTGGAGACTCTGGGAGAGCTTACAAAAATTGCGTGGAAACACGATGTACAGGTATTTATAGAAGGCCCCGGCCACGTACCCATGCACATGATCAAAGAAAATATGGATAAGCAACTGGCACATTGTGGCGAAGCCCCTTTTTATACACTAGGCCCGCTAACTACAGATATTGCACCTGGATATGATCATATAACATCTGCCATAGGTGCCGCAATGATTGGCTGGTATGGCACGGCCATGCTGTGCTATGTAACCCCTAAAGAACATTTAGGGCTACCCAATAAAAAAGATGTTAAAGATGGAGTTATTACCTATAAGATAGCAGCCCATGCTGCTGATTTAGCCAAGGGCCATCCGGGAGCACAATATAGAGATAACGCTCTGAGCAAAGCGCGTTTTGAATTTAGGTGGGAAGACCAGTTTAACCTGGCTTTAGACCCTGATACTGCCCGTGAATTTCATGATGAGACCCTTCCTGCCGATGGTGCCAAGGTGGCTCACTTTTGTTCAATGTGCGGACCAAAATTCTGCTCCATGAAGATATCGCAGGAAATAAGGGATGTAGCCGAAAAAGGCATGAAAGAAAAATCAGAGGAGTTTGTTGAGAGTGGCAAGGAAATTTATCTGTAACCAATGATTGTAGTAACAAGCCCGACTGCTGTAAACGGTGAAGCCGCTATTATTAACGCCATGTTTATTGAGGGCCTGGAGCTATTGCACATCAGGAAACCTTACGCCCCTGTTGAAGCAGTAAGAGAATTGATAGAAGGTATAGATTTCCGGTATCATGAGCAGCTGGCTTTGCATCAGTATCATAAAATGGCACCGGAATACAGTATAAAACG
>JAZKDS010000180.1:8968-9612 GCA_040387455.1 Bacteroidota bacterium | reverse complement strand
CCTTCATTTCAAAGAAGCTGCACGTTTAAAACAGCAAGAAGCAGATCTAGCCTCTTTACACCAAAAAGAATTTGTCCTCTCTACTTCTGTTCACAGTTGGGAATCATATAAAAAGCTTTCAACACTATTTAGTTATGCACTTATAGGCCCTGTTTTTAATAGTATTTCTAAACAAGGCTACAATGCAATGAAACATACATTGCCTGCAAATAAAAATAGTAGTGTAAGGAGTATTGCAATAGGTGGAATAACAAAAGAGAATTGTAATAGTGCTGTATTAAAGCACTTTGATGGCATTGCGGTATTAGGCTCAATATGGCTGGATAAATCACCGCTACAAGAATTTAAACTCATTCAACAAACATGGAATACAACAGGCCGGCATTACTAAGCATAGCAGGGTTTGACCCATCGGGCGGAGCAGGTGTACTGGCAGATGTAAAGACGTTTGAACAGCACCGCTGCCTGGGCTTTGCGGCAGTTACAGCACTAACGGTACAAACTGAGAATGCTTTTCACAAAACAGTTTGGCAGCCTTTACAAATGATTATTGACCAAATTGAACCTTTGATTAACACATATAAAATTGAGGTTATAAAAATTGGTATTGTAGAAAGCCCAGAGGTTTTACTGTCGCTTTTAAA
>JAZKDS010000180.1:0-8958 GCA_040387455.1 Bacteroidota bacterium | reverse complement strand
TACCACGCTATGCTGAAAGCGGTATTTTAAAAACACCAACATAAAAATTATTTGGGATACGGTACTGGCAGCATCTACGGGCAGCAGTTTTATTTCTTCAATAGACAAGGTAGTATTGGCAGATGTTTTAAAACATGTTTTTTTAATCACACCTAACTTTATTGAAGTTTGCCAATTAACTGGTAATGAAAATGCAAAAGAGGCTGCAATGTTGCTTTCAAAACAGTGCAGGGTATATTTAAAAGGCGGGCATTCAGTGCAGGAAAGAGGTATTGATTTTTTATATCAAGGAGGTGAACCATTACAATTTTTACCTTCAGAAACCACCCTGTCGCAAAAGCATGGGTCGGGCTGTATGCTATCGTCTGCCATGGCGGCTCATATCGCTTTAGGAAAATCCCTGGAAGAGGCATGCAGGCTGGCAAAAAACTACATAGAAAAACTATTAAAAAGCAACGAAAATCTTTTAGCATATCATGTACAGTAAAATACAATACATATCGCAAGGCAAATCAGCTGCTGAGCAACTTGATACCATATGCAAAGTACTTGATGCCGGTTACAAATGGATACAGCTCCGTTATAAAAATGTACCCGAAGCTGAAGTACTCAACCTTGCCGTACAAGTCAAAAAAATTATAGATAATTATGATTGTACCTTTATTATAAACGATTTTCCGGAGGTAGCTAAAATAGTTGACGCCGATGGTGTACATCTGGGGTTAAACGATGCTAACGTCAATAAAGTAAGAGCACTGCTGGGCTATAGTAAAATTATTGGTGGTACGGCAAACACGTTACACAATGTTCTGCAACGCCATATAGAGCAGTGCGATTATATAGGCCTTGGCCCTTTTCGGTTTACGGCCACAAAAGAAAATTTAAGCCCTATTTTAGGGCTGGAGGGTATTAACAATATTATGCAGCGTTTGCAAGAACTGGATATAAAAACGCCTGTGTATGCTATTGGCGGAATACAGCATGACGATATAAAAAGTATCTTAAAAACAGGAGTTTACGGAGTAGCATTGTCAGGATTTATAACAGGGCATCCACAAAAAAAGGAATTATTCAGTCAATTACAAACACTATGAAAACATTGATAATAGGAGATAAAAAATTTGAGTCACGGTTATTTTTAGGCACAGGGAAATTTGGTTCTAACCAAGAGATGAAAGAAGCTGTTTTGGCATCGGGCAGCGAGTTGGTTACCGTAGCATTAAAACGAATTGATCTTGAAACCGATACCGATAGTCTTTTATCGCATTTGCAGCACAAGCATATTAATCTTTTACCTAATACATCAGGGGCAAGAAATGCTAAGGAGGCTGTTTTCGCAGCGCAATTAGCACGTGAAGCAATGGAAACCAATTGGTTAAAGTTAGAAATTCATCCCGACCCTAAATATTTGTTACCCGACCCTATAGAAACGCTTAAAGCTACTGAAGAACTGGCAAAACTTGGGTTTGTAGTGTTGCCCTATATACACGCCGACCCCGTTTTATGTAAACGCCTTGAAGATGTGGGTACCACTGCCGTAATGCCATTGGGTGCCCCTATAGGCAGTAACAAGGGCTTGCGAACAGTAGATTTTTTAGAGATTATAATACGACAAAGCCGGGTGCCGGTTATTGTAGATGCAGGCATTGGTGCGCCATCTCATGCGGCAATGGCTATGGAGCTTGGTGCCGATGCCGTACTGGTTAATACGGCTATTGCTGTTGCAGGCAACCCGTTGCTTATGGCCGAAGCTTTTGCAGCAGCGGTAATCGCCGGCCGAAAAGCTTATGAGGCAAAACTGGCAGGTACCGTTAGTACGGCAATTGCATCAAGCCCGCTTACCTCTTTTTTGTTCGATAATTAAAGCAGCACCTATGGCAACTTTTAAAGATGTTTTTGACACTTACAATTGGGATGCTGTAAGTAAAAGGATATACAGCGCTACCCCTCAAGATGTTGAGCGGGCATTATCTAACAACAAACGCACACTGAATGATTTTATGGCACTTATCTCGCCCGCGGCACAGCCCTATTTAGAACAGATGGCGCATGTAAGCAGGGCGCTTACCCAAAAGCGGTTTGGCAAGACCATACAAATGTATGCACCCATGTACCTGAGCAACGAGTGCCAAAATATTTGTACCTATTGCGGCTTTAGCCTTGATAACAAACTAAAGCGAAAAACACTTTCCGAAAGTGAAATATTAAGGGAATGCGAGGCTTTAAAGAGTACCGGGTTCGATCATGTTTTGCTTGTAACAGGTGAGGCAAATTATACGGTGAACATCAACTATTTTTTAAATGCTGTCGGGCTCATCAAAGATAAATTTGCCAACATATCTATAGAAGTGCAGCCCCTAAGTACAAAGGAATACAGCGTGTTGCATGATGCCGGGGTATATTCGGTACTCGTGTACCAGGAAACCTACCATAGGGAGGTTTATAAAGAATATCATCCTAAAGGTAAAAAATCGAATTTCGATTTCAGGCTCGAAACTCCAGACCGTGTGGGCACGGCTGGCATTCATAAAATAGGGCTTGGTGTATTACTTGGCCTGGAAGATTGGCGTACAGATAGTTTTTTTAACGCCCTGCACCTTGACTATCTGCAAAAGCATTATTGGCAAAGTAAATATTCTGTTTCATTTCCGCGCCTGCGCCCCGCAGAGGGCATTATAGAACCCAACTTTATTATGGATGATAAAGATATGGTTCAGCTTATTTGTGCGTACCGTTTATGGAATGAAGACCTGGAAATTTCAGTCTCAACACGCGAAAATGAAAAATTCCGGGATAAGATTATTTCCCTTGGCACTACCAGCATGAGCGCGGGCTCTAAAACCAACCCGGGAGGTTATGTGGTAGACCCTGAATCTTTAGAGCAATTTGAAACCAGCGATGAGCGTTCAGCCAAGGAGATTGCTTCAATAATTTTAAATGCAGGTTATGAGCCCGTCTGGAAAGACTGGGATAAAATATATACAGTTAAATGAATGCAATGGATATTTTTTTACGTTACAACCGCCAGATGATGCTCCCTGAAATTGGCGAAGAAGGCCAGCAAAAACTTATAAATGCTAAAGTTTTAGTAATTGGGGCGGGCGGGCTTGGCTGCCCGGTTTTGCAATACCTTGCGGCCGCCGGTGTGGGCACTATAGGCATAATTGATTTTGATATTGTAGAGATGCATAATCTGCATAGGCAAATTTTATATACTGATAGAGAAATAGGTAAAAGTAAAGTGTTGACGGCTAAAGAAGCAATTCAGCGCTTAAACCCACACGCTACAATACATATTTTTGAAGAAAAACTATCAGCCAATAATGCAACGCATATTTTTAAAGATTTTGATGTTATTATAGATGGTAGTGACAACTTTACCACACGATACTTGGTTAATGATATCTGTTTAATATTGGGCAAATCATTAGTGTACGGGAGTATATTGAAGTTTGAAGGGCAAATAGCAGTATTTAACCACAACAATAGTAAAAACTTACGCGATTTGTTTCCGGAACCTCCCAATCCTGATGATGTACCTAATTGCAGCCTTAACGGGGTAATTGCTACTTTGCCGGGTATAATAGGGACTATGATGGCCCATGAAACCTTAAAACTTATAGCAGGTTTGCCTGTACTTACAAATGAACTTTTGCTCTTTAATACACTACAATGGACATTTACAAAGATTATGTATTAGGCAAAATACACAGCCTTAAAAGAGTTATCTAAAGTGCTTTTTAGGGTGCATCGCATAATTTTAATGTATAGCTCAATGTGCTATTATACATCTCATGACTTTATGTATTTATATCAGTAAAAATATAAAATCAGACTTTACATTCATAGCAAAAACAATATCCCACTTTTATATAATTGTTACTCATTTGCAGCATATTAATAATTAATAAAATAGTTCATGTAAATTTGATTATATTTTATGAGTCATTAATTAGTTTAGTAGTTTCAAGACATAAAACAATCTACACTCATGTTAAAAAGTAATGTAAAAATAACTCACTTTGTCATATTGATGAGCTTTATTAATTTTCTGTTTTTTCATTTACCATTTTATACATTTGTGCTGAATAATATTGAATATAAAAGTCTGAACGGCATTATGCTCATCATTAGCTTAATTGTTTTAATGCTGGTTCTAAATTCTTTTGTTCTTTACCTTATTTTTTTTCTGTCGCGCTTAGTGGGGAAATTTTTATTAGTCTTATTTTTTATTATCAATGCAATAGCCGTTTATTTTATTAACACCTATAATGTTATTATAGACGAAAGCATGATTGGCAATGTATTCAACACCAACTATGCCGAATCCAGCAGCTTTTTTTCCTTAAAATTAATATTATACATAATTATACTAGGTATACTTCCAAGCATTTATATCATAAAAGTCAAAATCATAAATGTTACCTTAAAAACGTTTTTAACCACTTCTTCTTTAACACTTTTGTTTATTTTAGTTTTAGCTTTTGCTAACGCAAGCAATTGGCTATGGATTGATAAAAATTCTAAACGGTTGGGTGGGCTTGCAATGCCTTGGTCCTATTCTGTAAATACTTCTCTTTTATATATTCACAAATACCAAAAAAATAAAAAGGAAATACTATTACCAAATGCTACAATTACAGATCATAAGAAATCAGTTGTAATTTTGGTTATAGGCGAATCAGCAAGAAAGCAAAATTTTTCTTTATATGGTTACGATAAAAACACCAATCCGCTGCTATCAAAAACGCCTAATTTATTTCATTTTGATGCTACCTCATGTGCCACTTACACAACTGCCGGCGTAAAATGTATTTTAGAACATACCAGTACTGATGAATTGTATGAAATTTTACCCAATTATTTATATCGAAATAATGTAGAGGTTATTTGGCGAACTACAAACTGGGGAGAGCCACCTATTCATATAAAAAACTATGAAGCGAGAGATGACCTAAAGGCAAATTGTAAAGGAGAAGGCTGCAACTATGATGAAATTCTATTAACAGGCCTAAAAGAACAAATATTGGCCAGTAAAAAGAATAAAATATTAATTGTATTACACACAAGCACAAGCCATGGACCAACATATAGTAAAAAGTATCCAGCTCATTTTGAAACTTTTAAACCTGTTTGTAATAGTGTTGAATTAGGAAATTGCTCTCAAATTGAGTTAATCAATGCATATGATAATACCATTGTTTACACTGATTATATTTTATCAAAGGTAATTGACGACTTAAAAGATCTAAAAGAATATAATAGTGCTATGATTTTTGTTTCAGACCATGGAGAATCTTTAGGAGAAAAAAATTTATACATGCATGGACTTCCTTTAAGTATGGCTCCTAAAGAACAATATGAAATTCCTTTTATAGTTTGGGTCTCAAACAATTCAAAGCAACTCAAACCTAATAAGGTACTGTCTCAAAACCATGTATTTCATAGTGTTTTAAATTTTTTAACCATACAAAGCCCCATTTATGATGAGCAAATGAACATTTTTAAATGATTAGAACCTCTAAATAATGGAAATAGGCTATTCGGGAGTCTTACTTTAAAAACGACACATATTTCTTACAACAATACTTTGGGTTTTTAGAAAACTTATCACAAACCTCAATACTTTACAAAGAGTATTTTTAAAAAACACAGTGTTATCTAATCATAAAATTAGTAGTACACACCTATAATTACTTTAAGATTATATAACAATCATCTCCCCTATTAAACCATTGCTTCATTCCGAGGTAACTTTTACAAAATATAGCAGGGTTAATTTTGCCCCCAATTAACAACAAAACAACAAGATGATTAAAAAACTACTTATGCTGATCGCATTTCTTGCGGTCATTGGAAGTTATGCCCAGGGCAATGGCGTAATTTCCGGAAAAATTACAGACAAAGAAAATAATTTTTCATTACCAGGCGCTACGGTTCGTTTTAAAGACAGCAACCGCTACACCATTTCTAACCAGACCGGTGATTACGAATTTTTAAACATCCCGGCCGGTAGCTACCAGGTAGAGGTATTGTATATGGGATACCAAACACTATCGCAGGATGTTACTGTTGAAAAAGGCAGAACAACAGTAATAAACTTTGCTATCAGTACCGATTCAGAAAACTTAAGCGAGGTAGTAGTACTTGGCGATCGTCTTCGCGGACAGGCACGTGCACTAAACCAACAAAAAAATAACCCTAACATTACTAATGTAATATCAAGCGACCAGGTGGGGCGTTTTCCGGATGCTAATATAGGCGACGCGCTTAAGCGTGTGCCGGGTATTACCATGCAAAATGACCAGGGTGAAGCGCGTAACATTATTATCCGCGGGCTTGCACCGGCATTAAACTCGGTAACTATCAACGGCGACCGTATCCCTTCTGCCGAAGGCGACAACCGCAACGTGCAGATGGACCTTATTCCATCTGACATGATTGCAACCATGGAAGTAAACAAAACCTTAACACCGGATATGGATGCCGATGCGATAGGTGGATCTGTAAACCTTATTACCCGTGCAGCACCAAATGGCGAAAGGATTTCGGCTACACTTGCGGGCGGTTATGCCCCTATAAGAGAAAATCCTATTTATACAGCAGGCCTTGTATATGGTAACCGCTACCTAAATAAGAAACTGGGCGTTGTGATAAGTGGTTCATACAATAATAACGATTTTGGTTCAGACAACGTAGAAGCTGTTTGGGTTAATGACGATGCCGGCAATACTTATGTAGAAGAAATGGATATCCGTAAGTATGATGTGCAACGCGTGCGCCGCAGCGCTGCTTTTGCATTTGACTATAAGTTTAATGAAAACAATACCATTTATGGTAATGCGATGTACAACTGGAGAGACGACCGTGAAAACCGTTTCCGTACCACGTATGATGATATTGAAGCTAATTATGATGCCGATGGAACTACCATTACAAGCTTTACCGGCCGTGTAAAACGCGAAACAAAAGGCGGTGTAGATAACAGCCGTAACAAAAGCCGCAGGCTTGAAGACCAACGTGTGCAAAACTATTCACTTCGTGGTGAGCACCTGTTAACCCCGGGCCTTGATATGGACTGGCAAATGAACTATGCTAAAGCACGTGAATACCGTCCGGGCGAAAGGTATATAGAGTTTGAACAGGAAAACCTTGACTTTACACAGGATATTTCTAACCCTGAAAGACCTTTTATAGGAACCACCGGCGAAGATGCCAATTCATTTGAGCAATCTGCCCTTACAGAGAACAGGGATGATACATCTGAAAGCGAATTTGGCGCCAAGCTTAACTTCCGTTTTCCACTATCTGTAATTGAAGGCCAAAAAGGCCGTTTAAGAACCGGCGCACGCGTAAGGATTAAAGACAAAGACCGTAACAATATTTTTTATTCTTATGAAAATGTAGATACTACTCCTACACTTGGGCAGGTAGGAACCAGCTTTTTTAATGGCAATGGTTTTAATCCGGGTAGTCAGTACGTTCCAGGGTTGTTTGCTTCTGCTAACTACCTTGGTAACCTTGACTTGAACAATACAGCTCTTTTTGAAGGTGAGCTTGACCCATCTGAATATCTTTCTGTAAATTATAAAGCAAAAGAAAATATCTATGCCGGTTATGTACGTTGGGACCAGGACCTTACCTCTAAACTTTCTATGATAGTAGGTGTACGTATAGAAAACACTGACATTGATTATACTGGTAACAGGGTACTTGACGAAGAAGAGCTTGAAGGAACTATAAACAATACAAATTCATACACTAACGTATTGCCAAACCTACAATTTAAGTACAATGCAACTAACGATTTGGTAATAAGGGCTGCCTTTACTACAGCACTTGCAAGGCCAGATTATTATGCACTGGCGCCATATGTAAACAACATAGCCGCCGATTCTGAAATTATGGCCGGTAACCCAGACCTTAAAGCTACCTACTCATATAACTACGACTTTATGGTCGAAAACTACTTTAAATCTGTAGGCCTTATATCAGGAGGTGCATTTTATAAAAAACTGAACAACTTTATTTACACGTATAGCAACAACCAGTACAATACGGCCGATTTTATGGTTGATTTCCCTGGCCAGACTAATCCGGTACCTGCAGGAGAAGAATGGACATTTATACAATCAAGAAATGGCCAGAGCGTAGACGTTTATGGTTTTGAGGTGGCTTTTCAGCGCCAGCTTGATTTCCTTCCAGGCTTCCTTAAGCACTTAGGTATTTACACCAACTACACGTTTACAGAATCTAAAGCAAGCGGTATTACTAACGAAGATGGCGAAGAGCGTCAGGGAGTGAGCCTTCCGGGTGCCGCACCACACATGTTTAACGGTTCACTTTTCTGGGATAACAACACGTTCTCTGCAAGAGTATCGGTTAACTATGCTTCAGATTATCTTGATGAGCTGGGCTCAGATGCGTTCCAGGACAGTTACTATGACAAGCAACTTTTCCTTGATGCAAATGCTTCATACAAAATATCTAAAAACCTGCGCATTTTTGCTGAGGCCAACAACCTTACCAACCAGTCACTGCGTTACTATCAGGGTATTTCTTCAAGAACAAAGCAGGTAGAGTTTTACCAGGGCCGTTTTAACCTTGGGGTTAAATTCGACTTTTAGTTATAATAATATTATACAATAAAATAAATCCGGGGAGTGACTTATCACGCTCCGGCTTTATCAATTTAAGAATTTCCATGAAAAAAATACTTTTTACCATAACCTTCTGCCTTTTGAGTTTGGTACTGTGGAGCCAGGCATATTTAGAAGAAGAAAAATCGGGCTATACCGAAGGTTTTATTCCTGAATTAAAGCTGCTGGATAAGAGCCTTAACTTTATAGTACTGGGCGATTTTGGACGCTTTGGGCAATATTACCAAAAGCCGGTAGCCGAACAAATGGGTAAAGCTGCCATGACTATAGAATCTGATTTTACTGTATGTGTGGGCGA
>JAZKDS010000179.1:13090-21701 GCA_040387455.1 Bacteroidota bacterium | reverse complement strand
CTACAATACCCTTAAAATTCTGTATGATTTTTTCTACAGCATTTAAGATATTTCCCGTCGGGTTATTGGGTGAACAGATGAAAATAAGCTTTAATTTTTCACTTTCGGAATTCGGAATCGCGTAATTTTCATCAATTTGGAAATTCTCGTCTAAAGGCACTTTTATAAGTTCCACATTATTGATGTTGGCCGACACTTCATACATGCCATAGGTGGGTGTAAAGGTCATGGCTTTGTCTTTTCCTGGCTCGCAAAAAATCCGGAAGCACAGGTCGATAATTTCATCGCTGCCGTTACCCAGAAAGATATTTTCTGCGGGTACCTGTTTTACTTCGGCCAGTTTTTGCTTAAGCTGCTTTTGCAGCGGGTCAGGATAGCGGTTCAGGTCGCCAAAAGGGTTTTCGTTGGCATCAAGAAAAATGCCCTCGCTGCCCTGAAATTCATCGCGGGCAGAAGAGTAGGGCTCAAGCGCCAGTATATTGGGGCGTACTAATGTGTTTATATCAAACATTGTTAATGTCTTTTAGGCGTATGGTAACTGCGTTTTTGTGAGCTTCCAGCTGCTCTGCGGCGGCCATCAGTTCAATTGCCGGCCCTATGTTTTGCAATCCCTGCGGGGTAATGCTCTGAAAGGTTATCTTTTTAATAAAGCTGTCTAACGATACACCGCTGTAACTGCGGGCATAACCGTTGGTAGGCAGGGTGTGGTTAGTACCACTGGCATAGTCTCCGGCGCTCTCGCAACTGTAATTGCCTAAAAATACCGATCCTGCATTTACAACCTTGCCGGTATAGCTTGCCGCAGCATCACACACCAGTATAAGGTGCTCCGGTGCATAGCGGTTGCTAAAATCAAGGCAGTCATCAATGGTGTTAAGCAGTATGGTTTTACTATTTTGTAGTGCTTTTGCCGTAATCTCCTTGCGGGGAAGCGCTTCCTGCTGATTAGCAACGGCTTTTGATACCGCATCAATAACCTGCTCATCAGTACACAGTAAAACCACCTGGCTATCAGGGCCGTGCTCTGCCTGAGAGAGTAAATCAGCCGCTACATAAGCGGGGTTTGCCGTGGCATCGGCTATTACTAACAGTTCACTTGGGCCTGCGGGCAGGTCTATGGCAACACCATATTTAAGTGCGGTTTGCTTGGCGGCAGTAACATACTGGTTGCCGGGCCCAAAAATCTTATCCACTTTAGGTATGCTTTGTGTGCCTATAGCCAGCGCGCCAATGGCCTGTATACCGCCAATGGCATAAATTACAGAGATGCCCACCAGCTGCGCCGCATATAAAATGGCCGGATTAATGTTACCCTCATTATCTGGGGGCGAGCACAGTACTACCTCTTTACATCCGGCTAATTGCGCCGGTATGCCAAGCATTAATACCGTAGAAAACAACGGTGCCGACCCCCCGGGAATGTAAATGCCCACACGCTCTACAGCACGGTTTTCGCGCCAGCAGGTTACGCCCGGTGTAGTTTCTATAACCTGCACGGCTTCCTGTTGTGCTGCGTGAAATTTCTCTATATTGCTTTTAGCCAGTTGTATGGCCTGTTTTAAGTCATTCGGTAGTAGTAGTGTGGCTGCCTCAATTTGTTGCTGCGTTACTTTTAAAACATCGGTAACAGCACCATCAAAAAGGGTAGTATATTTTTTTACAGCAACATCGCCATTACGTTTTATTTCGCTAAACACCTGTTCTGTAAGTCCTTCAACATCAAGCTGGGGCAGGGTTGGACGTTGGCAAAGCACTTGCCAGGCATCACGGTTGGGGTATAAAATCTTTTGCATCATTGTTATAGTATCATTTTTTCAACATTTACTATCAGTATCCCTTCGGCGCCCAGTGCCTTAAGGCGGTCTATGTTATCCCAAAAGGCATCTTCTTTAATAACAGAGTGTATGCTACTCCATCCGGGTTCTTGAAGGGGTAAAACAGTAGGGCTTTTCATGCCCGGCAGTATAGATGATATTTGTGCTATGGCATCATTAGGGGCATTGAGTAGTATGTATTTGTTTTCGGCAGCATTTTTAACCGATTGTATCCTGAACAGCAGCCTGTTTAAAATATCCTGCTTTTCGGCAGATAATGTCGTGTTGCTTATCAGTACGGCCTCGCTTTGGGTAACAACGGCCACTTCTTTCAGGCCGTTTATTTGCAGGGTGCTGCCGGTGCTCACAATATCAAAAATAGCATCAGCCAGGCCTATGCCGGGGGCAATTTCTACACTGCCGCTTATGGTTTCAATCTCGGCTTCAAGGCCATTATCATTTAAAAATTGCTGTAATATTACCGGGTAACTTGTGGCAATTTTTTTGTTGTTAAAGTAAGATATATCAGTATACACTACATCTTTAGGCACAGCTAAAGACAGGCGGCAGTTAGCAAAACCTAATTTTTTAATGGAGGTAATAGCCTTGTTTTTTTCCCACACCTCATTTTCGCCCAGCATGCCCACATCGGCCACGCCCTGCTCTACATACTGGGGTATATCATCATCCCTTAAAAAAAGGATTTCTACAGGAAAGTTAGGCGAGGTAGCTTTTAGTGTACGCTCACCATTGCTAAGCTTTATGCCGCAGTCTTTAAGCAGTTGTAAAGATTTTTCGCTTAGCCTGCCGCTTTTTTGAACGGCAATTTTTAATGTACTCATGGTTATTGTTTAAATAATGCCTGAGTAAAAAAAGAGGGGTAACGCCTGGTTAAAAACAAAAAACCCGTCTGATTTTACTCAAACGGGTTTAGAAAATATTTTAAGATACTACCATATCATTTCCTTCTCGCATTTGAGCCAGTGTGAAAATGATGATGATGTAGCTGATTGAAGTTCATAATTTTAAAATCAGTTCTTGACTGATGTGTGCTGCAAATATATACATAAATACTATCTAACAAAATATATTTGCAAATATTTTAAGGCAAACAATTTAGATGTGCAATGCATTAAGTGTAAAGATTTTGTATTACTTTAAACATCTGTAAATAATTACAGCTATTTTTTTAATTATCAATAAAACGGCCCGCAGTATTTAATATATGTGTTATATTTACACTTTTCAATTTTTTCGGGTTACCCAGTTTATAAATGAAACTGAATTTTATTAAATTATCGCTTTTCTGCTTACTGTACAGTGTTTTTGGCTTTGCACAAGAGCTGCCTTTGCAATTTCTTGATATAACAAACGGGCTCTCTAATAACTCTGTAATAACCATTCACCAGGATAATAATGGTTTTATGTGGTTTGGTACTTATGACGGACTTAACCGTTATGATGGCTATAACTTTAAGGTTTACCGCAACCGCATAGGCGATGCCACATCATTAGTAAGCAATAGTGTTTACTGCATACAGGCCGATTCTAAAAATAACATATGGGTGGGCGGCTCTAAAGGCGCCTGCGTGCTCGACCAGTCTAAAGGTTATTTTGTGTCGTTAAGTTTTACTATAAAAACAGGCAACAAACCGCTTAAAGACATTATACACCAAATAAAACTTATTAAACCGGGGCTTATGCTGGCCGGCTCTCAGGAGAGCGGCCTTGTGATGTTTGAAAATGAGGCTTATACCGGTAAACAGGTACCGCTTGAAAATGGAGGCAAAATCATTAAAAATTATGATGTTCTTGCCATAGAGCCTACGGCTTCAGGCAAATTTTGCTGGGTTTTTATTCGCGATGCCGGTTTGTGCCGTTTCGATTTTGATACCAAAAAGCTTACCCTGGCATTTGCATCGGGGTTAAAGATAAACTGCCTCAAGGCGACCGGCGGTAATAACCTTTGGTTAGGGTCAGATGAAGGGTTGTTTTTATTTAGCCCGGCATCTTTTTCGCTGTCAGCAAATTATATGTCAGGAAAAATTAGTGTGGCGAGCCTTTTAACAGAAGATAAAAACCTCTGGATAGCTACCGATGGCGGAGGGATACATGTATTGCACGAAAATGCAAAAAAAGCCATACCTTATAGAGAACTTAGCAACACACGCATAGTAAAAAGTAACTCAGTTTGGAGCCTGTACCGCGATAACAAGGGCAACAAATGGATGGGTACATTGCGCGGTGGTATTAGTAAATTAGGCTCGGCGCCCATATCGTTTAAGCATATTAAGTATCCGGCAACCGACCCGGGTAACCTTACCGAAAATTTTATACTTTCTTTTTGCGAAGACCAGGATAATAACCTGTGGATAGGTACCGATGGTGCCGGCTTGCGCTACTGGAACAGAAAAACCAATACCTATCTTAATTATAATAATGCCGGTGCTGGTAAATATACTCTTACCAGCAACTTTATAACCAGTATTATAAAAGACAATGTAAACCGTATATGGCTGTCTACATGGCATGGCGGTGTAAACCGCATTAACCCGCAAACGGGGCAAATTGAATATTTTTCGTGCTATAACCCCACCACAAAGCAGGTAGAAAAAAATGTGTGGCTGGTGTACCAGGACTCTAAACAAAACATTTGGGCAAGCGCCACTAATGAGGGCTGCCTGTACTTGTTTAACAGCAAGGCAAATGCATTTGAGCTGTTTGATGCCTCGGTTAAAAACCTGCAATGCCTTACCGAAACCCGGGATGGTATGCTGTGGGGTGGCAATTATACATCGCTTATTGTTATAGACCCTAAGCTTAAAACCCATAAAAGTTTTGATGTAGGTTCTCCTATACGTACGGTGCTGGAAGATAAAAACAATAATTTGTGGGTAGGCACACAGGAAGGCGGCTTATTAAAATTTGACAGAAAAACCCAAAAATTTACAGGGTTTACTACAGATAATGGTCTGCCCGGTAACACTATACTGCGTCTTATTGAAGATAAAGACGGTAATTTATGGATGAGCACCTACAACGGCCTTGCACGCTTTAACCCTGTTACAAAAGCGGTCAGGAACTTTTCGGTATCAGATGGGCTACAGGGCAACCAGTTTAGCTTTAACGCCGGAACTGCCTTATCATCGGGCGAATTTGTATTTGGAGGTATTAACGGCTTTAATATTTTTGATCCTGAAGATGTTAAGGCGCCGGTGCAAAATATACCGGTATTGCTTACAGGCCTGCAGGTAAACAACAAGCCTGTAGAAAAGAATGCAGCTTATATTAAAGAGCAAAGAGGTGGCCAGATAAAAGATATTCAGCTGCCTTTTGACCAGACAACGCTATCGATAGAATTTGTGGCGCTGGATTATAACAATGCCGATAAAAACACCTATTCTTACCTGCTAGGAGGCTGGGATGACCATTGGAATTTTACCGATAACATCCGTAAGGCAAACTATGCCCACCTGCACGAGGGCAGTTATGTGTTTAAAGTGCGTACAAAAAACCTTAATGGCGGCTGGAATAAAGCCGTAACACTACTGCATGTTACTGTTTTGCCACCATGGTACCGCAGTTGGTGGGCTTATTGCTTATATACCATATCTATAGGTGCAGTTATTTTTGCTTATATAAGGTACAACCGTTATAAAGAAAGAATGCGCTATGAGGTAAGGATACAGCAAATGGAGCGTAAAAAAGAAAAAGAGCTTTCAGAAAAGCAGCTTTCTATGTTTACCTACATCTCGCATGAGTTCCGCACACCGCTGTCGCTGATTATTGACCCGCTTAAAAAAGCATTGCGTAATGACTCCGGCCTAACTACCGCACCCGATAATGACCTGGCTGTGGCGCACCGCAATGCCCGCCGCCTGCTTAGCTTAGTAGATCAGTTGTTGTTGTTCCGCAAGGCAGAGAGCGATGCCGATGCCCTAAAGCTTTCGGCAATTAACCTAAATAACCTTTGCAATGAGGTATATCAGTGTTTTGTTAACCAGGCCCGCGAAAAAAATATCAGCTACCAGCTTGAAGCGCCCGAAACGGGCATAGAAATTATAGGCGATTACGAGAAGATAGAAATTGCCCTATTTAACCTTATGTCTAATGCGTTTAAGCATACGCCATCGGGCGGCAGCATAAGCATGATAATTATTGCTACAAATGATGATGCTACAATTACCATTAAAGATACCGGCAGTGGCATTGCCCCGGCCGACCTGCCCTTTATTTTCGAAAAATTCAGGCAGGCAAAATCAGCTACATCCGGCTCTGGCTTTGGTATAGGCTTATATATTGTAAAATACTTTATAGAAAAGCATAAGGGTTCTATAACCTGTACCAGTACACAGGGGCAGGGTAGTGCCTTTACATTACAACTTTGCAGGGGTCATGAACATTTTTCCGAAATGCCTATAGATGTTATAAACCCTAAAATGTCTGGCCTGGTTGAGGAACTTCTGGAAGACGATATGCCCGAAACGACCCCGGAAATTTTACCCGAAACAACCCTTCAGGATATTGACCCAGCAATACTGAGCGAAAAAAAGACCCTGCTAATTGTAGATGATAATGCCGATATAAGAAACTACCTGTCTAAGCTGTTTGCACCTTTTTACCTTATACATTGTGCCGAAAACGGCCTGGAAGGCTTTAAGCTGGCACAAAAACACCTGCCCGACCTTATATTGAGCGATATATCTATGGAAGTTATGGATGGGCTTGAGCTGTGCAAAAAAATCAAGGAAAGCGAAGAGCTTAACCACATACCTGTTATTTTGCTTACAGCAACTACTAACAGCGAGGTGCACCTGCAAGGCATTAATGAAGGTGCCGATGATTATATAACCAAGCCTTTTGACAGCGATATACTTAAAGCAAAGGTAGAACGCCTTATAAAAAGCCGTAACGATTTAAGAAAGTATTTCCTTGATAGCATTACGCTTAAAGAAAATACACTTAAAGTACCCGAAGAATACCAACAGTTCTTAAAAAAATGCATTGAGGTAATAGAGGCTAACCTTGACGATAATAGTTTTTCTATCAAAAGCTTTTCGCAGTTAATGGGCATGAGCCACCGCACACTTTACTCTAAAATAAAACTAATATCTGGGCAAACCCTTAATGCCTTTATAAGGTCGGTGCGCCTGCGCCGGGCTGCGCTTTTAATGCTTACCGAAAATATTAATATTACCCAGGCCAGTACCCGGGTAGGGTTTGATGACCCAAAATATTTCAGGCAGCAGTTTGTAAAACTTTTTGGTATTACCCCTTCAGAGTATATTAAAAAGTACAAAAGCACCTTTAACCAGGATCTTAAAATAGTAAAGAAGTAACCCTTATACTGTTTTTACCTTACACCATTATCTTTTATATTTGTTGGTGCTTCATTTTTAAGCAATCAACACCATGTCGTGCACCTGTTTTACTTGTATGCAACTTAACTAATTTTTACCTACAACGTTATCGTAATATATGCTGCAAAGCTGTTCAAAAGGCGGAATATTCTTAAAATTAGGGTCTAAATTTTCACATTTGCGAATTTACACCTCTTTTTTTTCCATTTTATCCCTCCCAAAAGTGTTTTTACCCCCCTTACTTTGCATCTGATTAAAGCAACTAAAACGTTTAAGTAACATATCATACTGTTATAGAGTTAATAATTAAGTTGGTTAAATTAGAATTTGGGTTATTTTTTTGGATTTTTTTACACATGCTTGTTTGCAGGGTTGGGTTCTCTGCAAACAAGTAATCCAAAACTTAAAAAACCTTTCCTTAAATAAGATTAAGACATAAAAAATAGTATATCAAACCGAACCTAATCAATAACCTAATTTAAAAGTTTTTATTTATGAAGTAACTAACCTAATTGAGAACAAAAAGTACTAACCATTAAAACTGATTATTAGTGCCGCAGAACACGGTATTAAAATCCCAAACTTTATAACAAATGAAAAAAATTACGTTTCCGAAATCAAATTTTTTGAGGCAGCGCAAAGTGATGCTGCTTCTCGCAGTTTGCAGCACCGCTTATAGTGTATCTGCAGCTACCGAGATTTCTACAGTAGGAACATATTCTTATTTTCAGGCAACAGTTAAGGGTACAGTAGTATCAGGAACTGACCAAATGCCTGTACCGGGCGTTACCGTAATGATAAAAGGTACTACAGATGCTGTAGTAACAGATATTGACGGTAACTACGAAATTCAAACCGCCGGTCCGGATGCTATACTTGTATTTTCGGGTGTAGGTTTAAAAACAGTTGAAGTACAGATAGGCAGCCAGACGTCTATTAATGTTACCATGTTAGATGAAACACAAAGCATTGATGAGGTTGTGGTAGTAGGCTACGGTACTAAAAAGAAGGCTACAGTAACAGGTTCCATTTCAGAGATAGGAGGCAAAGACCTTATAAAAAGCCCATCGCCTAACGTGTCTAACTCATTTGCAGGCCGTGTATCGGGTGTAATTGCAAGTAACAGGGCTGGTGAGCCGGGTTATGATGATTCAAGTATTTCAATAAGGGGTCTTGCTACTACAGGTAACAATGATGTACTTGTGGTTGTAGATGGTGTTCCTGGGCAAATAGGTGGCCTTAGCAGGCTTAACCCACAGGAAATAGAAAGTATTACCGTGCTTAAAGATGCATCTGCTGCTATTTATGGTAGCCGTGCTGCAAATGGTGTAATACTTGTTACTACTAAAAAAGGTAAAAAAGGCGCTAAACTTTCGGTTAACTATACGTTTGACCAGGGCTTTTCATCGCCTACACGCCTGCCGGATATGGCAGATG
>JAZKDS010000179.1:0-13080 GCA_040387455.1 Bacteroidota bacterium | reverse complement strand
AACAATAAGAAATGAAATAGCACAATACAACGGCCAAACGCCGGTATACAGTGCTCAGGATATACAGCAGTTTGCCGATGGGTCAGATCCGCTTGGGCACCCTAACACAAACTGGGCTAAAGAGGTACTACGTGACTTTTCTGTGCAAAACCAGCACAACCTTAACATTCAGGGCGGGTCAGAAAGTACTAACTATTTCATGTCTATTGGTAAAGTATCTCAGGAAGCACTTTACAAAAACGGTGCTGCAAGTTATGACCAGTATAACGTAAGGACAAACTTTGATACTAACGTTAATGAAAGGCTTAAAATTGGCATGTCATTAAACGGCCGTAAAGAAGACAGAATGTACCCAACTACAGGTGCAGGTAACATATTTAGGGCCATATACCGTGCCTATCCTACCGTAGCAGCATTTTATCCTAACGGATTGCCTACAACAGGTATAGAAAATGGTAACCCTGCTATTTTAGGCACAAGCCTGGGTGGTATTAATGAAAACCCAACGTATGTAGTTAACGGTATCATTAGGGGGAGCTATGATTTTGGATTTCTTGAAGGCTTATCAGTAGATGGTTTCTTCTCTACAGATGTTAGTGAAAGCCGTGCTAAAAACTTTGGTACGCCATATACGCTATATAACTATAATGCAGCAAACGATGTTTATGATCCGGTAGTTGTGGGCCCTGCTAACCAAAAAGGAGCTTTATACGAGTCGCAAACCAGCCAGTCTATGAAGGTGTCTAACATCAAGCTTAACTTTAAGCGTCAGTTTGGAGATCATAACGTAGATGCGTTTGTAGGCTTTGAACAAAGCGAAAACAAATACCATAATTTTTGGGCTAACCGTATTAACTTCCCTACAACTACAACACCAGAGCTTTCTCAGGGTGGTGCAGCAGCATCAGATGCTACTAACGGAGGTTACTCATCTCATTTTACAAGGCAGAGTTACTTAAGCCGTGTGGCTTACAACTTTAAAGAAAAGTACCTATTAGATTTACAGGGCAGGGTAGATGGTTCTTCTAACTTCCCAAGTGGTAACCGTTTTGGTTTCTTCCCATCGGTATCTGCAGGTTACAGGATTTCTAAAGAAGACTGGTTCAGCAACAGCGTAAGCTTTTTTGATGACTTAAAGTTCCGCGCCTCATGGGGTCAGTTGGGTAACGATAATATTGGTAATTTCCAGTATTTTGATAACTATACGTTTAACAACAGGTATGTTGTGGGTAATACAGTTACATCGGGTATAGACCTTATAAAACTTGCCAACCCTAATATTACATGGGAAGTAGCTACTAAAACCGACATTGCTGTAAATGCTAAGTTTTTAAAGAATTTTACTTTTGAAGGTATTTATTTCCAGCAAAACAGGAGTGATATCCTTGCGCCAAGAAATGCTTCTGTACCGGGTTCTTCAGGTATTGTTAACCCTTATGGCTCTGATGCACTTGTACCTGCTGAAAATATTGGTAAAGTAAAAAGCCATGGTTTTGAGGCTACTTTAGGCTACAGTCATCAAGGTGCCGAATTTACCTGGGGCGTATCGGGTAACTTTACCTATGCTAAAAACAAGGTAATATTTGTAGATGAAGCGCCGGGTATACTTGACTATCAAAGCCAAACAGGACACCCGTTAAATAGCTACCTGTTGTATAATGCTATTGGTATTTTCCAGACACAAGAACAGATAGATGCTACACCACACGTTGCGGGTACTCTGCCGGGCGACCTTATTTACCAGGATTATAACGGTGATGGTAATATTACCGCCGATGATATGGTAAGGAGTAAGTATGGTAACATACCACAAATGACTTTTGGTTTTGTGGCCGATGCAAGCTATAAAAACTTTGATATCTCTTTAGTATTCTCTGGACAGGCACAAGTTAGCCAGTATGTGCTTCCTGAATCTGGTACTGTAGGTAACTATTACAGCACATGGGCAGATAACCGCTGGAGCCCTGCAAACACAAGTGGTACGTATCCACGTGCAAGCGAAAGGGCATCAACTGCTGTAAGTGGTGGTATGTACCGCAACAACTTCTGGTTAAACGATGCTTCTTTTGTAAGGCTTAAAAATGTACAGGTAGGTTATACTATACCTAACACCTTCCTTGAAAAATACGGCATCAGCAGCTTTAGGGTATACGCAAGTGCATTCAACTTGTTTACACTATCTAAAGTTAAAGATTATGACCCCGAAGGTAACAGTGAGAGCGGCCAGTTTTACCCGCAGCAAAAGATTATAAACCTTGGGTTTAATGTACAATTCTAAAAATTACAACATGAAAAAAGTAAATATTATAAAATCACTGCTGTTTGTTACAGTTGCGGGCATTACACTTACAGGTTGTAATGATGATTACCTTGATATTACCCCTACAGACCGTGTATCTGATGCGGCTATATTAACAGATTCAGTTTTGTTTGAAGCTTATGTAATTAACCGTTACATGGGTGCAAAGCTTGCTAATAAAGAGGGCGACTCTAACCAGCCGGGCTTTGGCCGTGGTTTTGAGTACGGCCTGTGGAGCTCGCTTACAGATGAGTCCATCTATAACAATGACGATGATACCTGGCTGGTGCAGCAGGGCGCCTTAGCACCTGAAAACACTGGTATTGCCGGTACATTCTGGGGCAGGAGCTACAGGAGCATCCGCGAAATTAACTTTGCACTTACACACATACAGGAGCTTGGAATGAGCGAAAGCCGTACCAACCGCCTTATTGCAGAGCTTAGGTTTATACGCGCTTTCCGTTACCAGGATCTTATAAGAAACTACGGTAAAGTAGTACTTATGGGAGACAGGGTACCACAACTTGGCGAAGATTTTACAGATCCGTCATTATTTGACAGGAGGCCTATTGAAGAGTGTATGGCTTATGTGGTAAACGAGCTTGATGCTGCCATTGCAGTATTACCTACTGCTAACAGTAATGCGTATGGCGAAGGCCGTGCCACAAAAGGTGCTGCTATGGCGCTAAAAGCAAGGCTACAGCTTTATGCTGCAAGCCCGTTGTACAACAATGGTGCTTCTGATGCACAAAAATGGGCTGTAGCAGCTGCATCGGCAAAAGCCGTTATGGACATGGGCCTATATAGCCTGTACCAGGGCGGTTATGCACAAATATTTACAACCACAGGCAGTAACTCTGAGTATATCTTTGCAAGATATTACAACCTTTCTGCAAGGCATTATGCTCTTGAAATTGCCCATGGCCCTAACGGTTATGGCGGATGGGGTGGCAATGTGCCATTGCAAAACCTTGTAGACGATTATGAAATGGCCGATGGTACAGCTTTTAGCTGGAACAACCCTACACAGGCGGCTGCACCATATGATAACAGAGACCCGCGTTTTTACCAAACAGTATTATACAACGGTGCACCATACCGCGACAGGGATGTGCAAACATTCAGGCCGGGTGGTTTAGACAGTCCTGAAGGTCCGGATAACTGGAACAGTAGCAAAACAGGTTACTACCTAAGGAAGTTTATGCGCGAAGACCTGCCTATCATCAACCCGTGGGATGTGGCCGGTGTACAAAACTGGATCTATTTCCGCTATACCGAAATGGTACTTAACTATGCCGAGGCTCAAAATGAGGCTGTAGGCCCGGATGCAACTGTATATGAAGCTATAAACTCTATAAGGAGCAGAAGTGGTGTTAATATGCCTGCACTTCCTGCCGGTTTATCTCAAAGCCAAATGAGGGATCGTATCCGTCATGAGCGCAGGATTGAGCTTGCCTTTGAAGAGCACCGTTTTTATGATGTTAGGCGTTGGATGATTGCATCGCAAACAGAAAATGAGCCTGCACAAGGTATAAGCATCATTAAAAATGGCGATGGTTCTTTCTCTTATACGGTAACCACTGCATTACAAGGCAGGGCTTTCCAGCAAAAACACTACTGGCTGCCGATACCAAGAAAAGAAATTCAGGCATCAAACAACCAGCTGGAGCAAAATCCAGGATATTAATAAGTTACTTAAATTCCCGGGAGCTGTTACAGGTTTCCGGGATTTATACATTATACGCCAGTTAAACTATGAAATATAAATTTATGTATACCGCACTTATAGCTTGGCTTTTAACGGTACTTAATATATCGTGCAGTGCTACAGATACGGCAACAGGCCCTACAGAAGAACCAGCCGTTATGGTGCTGAATATTGATGATGCTACGGCATATCAGTCTATTGAGCACTTTGGCGCATCTGATGCATGGTCTTGCCAGTTTGTGGGCAACTGGCCCGATGCCAAAAAAAATGCCATAGCCGACTTGCTTTTTAGCCAGGAAACAGACCAGGCAGGTAATCCTAAGGGTATAGGCTTATCATTATGGCGCTTTAATGTGGGTGCAGGCAGTACAGAGCAGGGCTCGGCCAGCGGTATTGGAGATGAGTGGCGCAGGGCAGAATCTTTTTTGCAGGCCAACGGCACGTATGACTGGACAAAGCAACAGGGACAGGTATGGTTTGCCAATGCAGCAAAACAACGAGGTGTTGCAAACCTGCTTATATTTCCTAACAGCCCGCCGGTATACCTTACAAGAAACAACAAAGCTTATGTTAATCCGGGGGTATTATCTAACCTTGATGCAGATAAGTTTAGCGCCTATGCTGATTATATGGTAACAGTAGCACAGGGCATGCAAAACATGGGCCTTACAGTAAATTACATCAGCCCGATGAACGAACCGCAATGGGACTGGTCTGACGGAGGTCAGGAAGGCACACCATTCTACAATAATGAAATAGCACAGATTACAGGATTTTTAAACCAAAAAATTGAAGAAAAAGGTATTGGTGCAAAAATTAATATTGCCGAAGCCGGGCAAATAAACTATCTCTACGAGGTGGGTAATAAGCCGGGCAGGAGCAACCAGGTTAACGACTTTTTTGTTGCCGGGTCTGCTAATTATGTCGGCAATTTATCACGACTTGATAATGCTATTTCTGGGCACAGTTATTTCACTACATCGCCTTACTCTAACATGGTAGCGCAAAGGCAAACACTTGCAAATGCGGTAAACCAGGTTTCAGGGTTGAGGTACTGGATGTCAGAATACTGTATACTGGGCGATAACGCAGGCGAAATTGAAGGTAATGGCCGCGATTTAAACATAACTCCGGCATTATACCTGGCACGTGTTATACATAACGACCTTACAGTAGCACAAGCTACTGCATGGCACTGGTGGACAGCCATTAGCGCTTATAATTATAAAGATGGTCTTGTATATATAGACAAGCAAAAAGAAGACGGTGGCTTTTATGAAAGTAAAATGCTGTGGGCCATGGGCAACTACAGCCGTTTTATAAGGCCGGGCTACATACGTGTAAAGATAGATAATGCACAGGGCACGGCTACTACACAAAGTTTTATGTATTCGGCTTATAAAGACCCTGCAACGGGCAAGCTTGTTACTGTAGTAGTAAACTCAGGAAACAGCGCCACTACGTTTAAGCTACAGCACAATGGCACTGCCATGACAGGCTTAAAAGCTTATGTTACATCGGCAGAAAAAGATTTGGAGCTTACAGAGATAAGCAACAATGAACCCGTTACAATACCTGCCAGATCAGTAGTAACAATAGTATCTGCCAACTAATTACATCCCAAAAAAAGAAAAATATTAAAGATTTAAAATAACAATAATGATAATCAAAAGACTTTTAATTTTTATACTGAGTTTATCGTGGATTCCTGCCATCAGCCAGATATCTTTTGGTGAACCTCAAAAAATTAACGAAAGCTGGAAGTTTAACCTTGCCGATACACCTAATGCGCAGCAGGCTTCCTTTAATGATACCGAATGGCAAACCGTTAGTGTGCCGCATGACTGGAGTATAAAAGGGCAACTGAGCCCTTCACTGGCCAGCTGTACCGGCTTTTTGCCGGGTGGCATAGGCTGGTACCGCAAGCAGTTAAACGTGCCTCAGGCTAAAAAAGGCCAAAAAGTATATCTGTACTTTGAAGGTGTTTATAACAGGAGCGAAGTTTTTATAAACGGACACTCGTTAGGCAAGCGTCCTAATGGTTATATATCATTTGCATATGATGCCACACCATATATCAACTATGGTGGCAACAACACTATTGCTGTGCGTGTAGACCACAGCCTTAGTGCCGATTCTCGCTGGTATACCGGTTCTGGTATTTACCGCAATGTGTGGGTGGTATATGCTAACCCTGTGCACATAGGTCAATGGGGCGTTTATGCATATCCTGAAGTTAAAAAAGGTACAGGTACGCTAAATGTTGAGGTTGCTGTAGAAAACGCATCTTCGGCAAAATCTACCGTTACCGTTTTAAATGAACTGGTATCTAAAGATGGTAAAGTGGTAGCAAAGAGCTCGCAAAAGCTTGACGTTGCTGCCGGAAAAGAAGGTAGTGTATCTACAAAGCTTAAAGTAAATAATGTACAGTTATGGGATTTAACCAATCCTAACCTGTATACACTAAAAACTACAGTACTGCAAAACGGTAAGGTTATAGATAATACGGCAACTACTACCGGTTTCCGCACATTTACTTTTGATTCTAATAAAGGCTTTGCCCTTAATGGAAAATGGATGAAAATGAAAGGTGTATGCCTTCATCATGATGCAGGTGTATTAGGCTCTGCCGTAACCCGCGATGTGTGGAAAACAAGGCTTCAAACACTTAAAGAACTTGGCGTTAATGCCATACGTACAAGCCACAACCCTCAGGCTCCTGATTTTTATGAACTTTGCGATGAACTTGGCCTTTTAGTACTTAACGAGGCATATGACGAGTGGGAATATCCTAAGCGTAAATGGATAGAAGGCTGGAATGTGGGTACTCCGGGTTTTGAAGGTACTTTCGACATTTTTGCCGACTGGTCTGAAAAAGACCTTGAAGATATGGTGCGTCGCGACAGGAACCATGTTGCGGTTTTTGGATGGAGCATAGGCAACGAGGTAGATTATCCTAACGATCCTTACTCGCACCCGGTACTTGAAGGAAGTAAAGATAATACGGGCTTTCAGCAGGCTATGTATGGCGGCTATAAAAAAGACGCACCAGATGCAATGAGGTTAGGCGGTATAGCCAAACGCCTTGTGGCAGCAGTTAAAAAATATGATAAATCGCGCCCTACAACGGCAGGTCTTGCAGGTGTTGCCATGAGTAACGAAACGGAGTATCCGGGAGCACTTGATATTACAGGTTATAATTATACTGAGAGCAAGTACCAGAGCGACCATATTAAATATCCTAAAAGGGTAATTTATGGCAGCGAAAACGTGCATGATATAGAGCCTTGGCTTGCGGTTAAAAACAACGAGCACATTTTTGGACAGTTTATCTGGACAGGTATAGATTACCTTGGCGAATCGGGTGTATGGCCTTCTCGCGGGTTTTATTCAGGCCTTGTAGACTTTGCAGGCCAGGTTAAGCCACGTGGTTATTTCCGTCAGTCATTATGGTCAGATAAACCTATGATTTTTGCAGGTACTTACATAGCACGCGGCAAAGAAAAAGGATTATCTAAAGATGCATGGCCTATATGGAATTATGAGCCGGGCCAAACTGTAAAAGTGGTATGCTATACTAATGCTGCTAAAGCACGTATAGAGCTTAATGGTAAAGTAGTGGGCGAGGTTAAAAATTATGATCCTAACGTGGCCATTTTAGGCTGGGATATACCTTACGCACCGGGCAAGCTTGAAGCCGTAGGTTTAAGCGCTGATAACAAAGAGGTGAGCCGTTATACTATAATGTCTTCTGGCCAGCCGTTTGGTCTTGTAGCAAAGCAAAAAACAATAGCTATAGATAAAGAAAAGGGTATTGCACTTGTGCGTATTGATGTAACCGATAAAGACGGCCTGCCGGTAGTACTAAGTGATAACGAAGTTACCTGCAAAATAGACGGCCCTGCTAAGCTGCTTGGCCTTGAAGCCGGTAATAATAGTGATATGACAGATTATACCGATAATGTACAAAGGGTATACCACGGCCATATATTGGCTTATGTGCAAAGCACTGGCGAAGCCGGAACTGCAAAAGTAACCTTTACAAGCCAGTGGTTACAACCCGTTACGGTTGATGTAACTATTAAATAAAGCCTGTTTAGTATATTAGTTATTTATATTATAAACGTCCGTTAAATTAATTTTTAACGGACGTTTTATTTATATATCATCTTCAACAAACTTAGACAGCCGTTCTATATCTTCATACTTAACCTGGATAAACTCCATTTTTACAACCTGGTAATCAAATCCGGCGGTATGCAGGGCAGGCAAATGGCCTTCGAGTGTTTTAGAAACTTCATGGAAGGCATCTTCCTTGCTGTGTATGGTGTCTGATTCTATAAGCAGTACATTTTTATATTTGTAACGCATTTGTACCTCCTCTTCGGGTATTAGTGCCTTATCGGCCAGCATTATAATATCAATGGTATTATTTGCCAGAGCCTCTGTCAGCGCTTTTTTAAATGTATTGGCATTTTGCGGTAACGATAATTCCCTGCCACCGGGTATAAGTAATAGCGTGGTTTTTAAAGAAAGGGCATTCACAATTTTTGTTTTAGGAAAACGAAATTACTGCTAAACCCAGTAATAGCAGTGCACATTAACGTTATCCTAAGTTAAATCTTAGCCATCTTTTTCGGTGTCGGGTCCATCTGTTACAACAGTAAGCGGTTTTTTCCACCGGAAGGTTTTGGGCACATCATCGCCCAGTAAATAACCCCATGCTTCGAGCGAGTCTACACGGTCAAAAATTACTTTTAATATGGCCATAACCGGTATGGCTAAAAACATACCCGATATGCCCGCTACAGCCCCACCTATAATAATGCCCACAATAGAGGCAATAGAGTTTATTTCTACCTTGCTGCTTACCACCATAGGCACAAGTATATTGTTATCTATTATTTGTACAATAATATTTACTACAAGTATACCCACAATTACAGAAAGGTCGCTGGTACCGGTAAGCGATGCAACAATGCTTAGCACACCCGCAATTAAAATACCCAGGTAGGGTATAAGGTTAAGCAGGCCGGTTATAACACCAAGCAGTATGGCATATTTAACCCCAATAATCATAAAGCCGACGGCTGTAAGTACCGATACAATAATCATTTCAAACAGCAGGCCCATAATATAACTTTGCACCGATGTTTTAATGGTTTTAAGAATATCCTGTAATTTAGGATGGTGCTTTTCATTAAATAGCTTGCAAAGGAACTTTATAAAATGGGTGCGGTACAGCAATATTAAAAACATGTATATGGGTATCAATATCATATTCATTAAAGAATCGGTAAACGATACAAGGGTGCTGCCCATAAGTGCTTTTCCACTATCCATAGAGCCGGATGTGGCTTTTGTTACCATCTGGTCCTGTTCAGATTTACTCACGTTAAACGTGTTCCTTACATATTCCTGCAGATTGCTATAATGTGTAAAAAGGTTAGCTTTTATTTTCGCCCAGTCATCGGCCATACCGGCAAGCTGGGTCGAGATAAAATAAAATATGATAGCAAAAAACAGCACAAATAAGGTAACTGCCGTTAAAGAAGCCAGCACATTTGGCAATCGTAGTTTTTCGTTAAGAAAAGCCGTAACGGGGCGTAGCAAGATAGCAAATAAAAGTGCCAGCATTATTGGCGATAATATACTTTGGCCTGTGTAACAAATTACAGTTATACAAATAAGTATAATAAGCACAAAGGCAAATTTGGCATAAAAAGGAAGTTTTTGTGCAGTCTCCATAATAAGGTTATTTATTAATGGCGAATGTACATATACTGATTTTTAAATATTGTAAATATTTTTATAAATTTTAAGGTATAATTACTTAAGGATTTATTTTTTTAAGAAAATAATTGACAATAGTATCAAGTGATTGCTTTGCTGCCAATAGCTATAGCCTCGATGTAATTTTGATTCAAGGTAGGTAACTCAAAGCAGCATTAATATATTTTATCGTAAATTGAACTTAACAAGCTACTTACTTAATTTAAATAAGTATCTTTGTCAAAGTTTTACAAATCAGTTTTTGAGGAGAGCCTGATTTGATAAAACCAAAAAGCCCGCAATAGCGGGCTTTTTATTTTTAAATGCAATAATTAGATTACCAGGATATAGGTACATAATCTTTTAGGAATTTTCCGCACCAGTGCTTTCCGGTATTAATACCATCAAACAGTGGGTCCATAACCCTTGCTGCACCATCAACAATATCTAAAGGGGGCTGAAAATCTTCTTCCTCCTGTCTTCTTTTGGCTAATTCGGCAGGATCTTCATCAGTAACCCAACCGGTGTCTACGGCATTCATATAAATGCCTTCTTTTGCTAAAGAGCCGGCAGCCGTATGCGTTAGCATATTTAATGCTGCCTTAGCCATGTTAGTGTGCGGATGCCTGTCATCTTTATAGCCATAATAAAACTTGCCTTCCATGGCCGAAACGTTAATAATGTGTTTTTGCCCGGTGTTATCTTTTTTCATTACTTCGGCAAGACGGTTACACAACACAAATGGCGCTACCGAATTAACCAATTGAACCTCGATCATTTCGGTGGTTTCAATTTGCCCAAGCTTTAAACGCCAACTGTTGGTTTTTCTTAAATCTACCTGCTGAAGATCGGCATCCAGTATTCCTTCAGGAAAAACTTCCTGCGATACAAGGGTGTTATCAAAAGAATATGGAATTTGAGACAACTTTGCCGATGCCCTTATACCAATTCCTGGCTCTGGCCCATGCCATGCCACCGGCATATTCTGATTAGATGAAGCACCGGTAGTCAGCATTTTTAGTTCGTCTAAACAATCTATATGATCTGATAATAAATTTTGTACCTGCTTTGTTAATGTAGTAACAGGTCTTTCTTCATTTGCCATTAAATGGGCATAAAACCCGGCAGGCCTTCGCACGGTTTGCGCGGCGTTATTGATAAGGACGTCAAGCCGCTTGTATTTTTGTTCTATAAAATTACAGAAGATTTCTACACTTGGTATATGGCGTAAATCTAATCCGTAAATTTTTAGGCGGTGCCCCCAATCCATAAAATCCTCTTCTTTAGCAAAACGCAACGCCGAATCTACAGGAAAACGGGTAGTTGCAATAACTGTTGCGCCGCCACGCAAAAGCATTAGTGTAATATGGTAGCCTATTTTTAAGCGAGAACCAGTAATAACTGCCAGTTGCCCTTTTACATTTGCGGTTTGAAAACGCTTTGCGTAATTAAAATCGCCGCAGTTTGTGCACATTGTATCATAAAAATGGTGCATTTTTGTAAATGGCGTTTTGCACACATAGCAATTTCTGGGTGTTTCCAGTTCTAACGGTTCTTTAAGTTCTAAATCGTTTAATGCTAATAGCTTTGGAGCAATAAATATAGTTGCTTCGCGGGCTTCGCGTATTCCGGTGGCTTTACGTGCGGTTTTATCCTTCTTTTCCTGTTTTCTTTTAGCAACCAGCTTTCCGTCTTTTTTCCTGCGGGAAAGCTCATCGCGGTCGGGCCTGGAAAATAGCCCTGCTGCTTTAATTAAGGCTGTTCGCTGCTCTTTTGGTATATCAAATATCTGATTGGTATCTGTATTTAACTGCGTTAATAAAGCAATGCACCTGTCTATTTCTTCAGGGCTAATAGCATTATTGGCTGGTATTTCATTCTCCATCATTATAAAAAACAGTTTCAATCCTGGCTTAACTACCAAGGGTGCAAATATAGTTTATAAAATAGCCTTAGGCAATGTATGTTTTTAAAGAAGGGGAGTACACTAAGGTAGAGTTGTTTTAATATCCAAATAAATCTTCAATATATTGAAGATACAGCATTTTAGAGGTTCATTTCGATTCGATTTCAACCACTTATTTGTATGGATTGTATTATATGAAAAAAGCTTAATTTTGTAACAAGGAGAAAAGAATGAAGCAATTATTTGATTATATAAATAAACACTCACCTAACGGAATCTCAGAGAATGATTTTGAGATTGTAAAAGGCTATTTTACCTATAAACGGATAAGAAAAAAACAATACCTTTTGCAGGAAGGTGATGTATGCAAATATTTTGGATTTATACTGAATGGTGCAATGCGTCAATACACTATTGATGATAAAGGTGTTGAACATATTGTGCAGTTAGCTGTTGAAAATTGGTGGGTTGGCGACAGGGAAAGTTATATAATGTTTACACCTTCGGTTTATAATATAGATGCTTGGGAAGATACCGAGCTACTCCTTATTTCAAGACAAGATGTTTTAGAACTGCATAAACACTGTCCTGCTTTTGTTGAAACAGTAAAAGTAATGGACGACAGAAATAATATTGCAAATCAAAGGAGAATAACATCATCAATAAGTGCCAGTGCAGAAAAACGGTACACTAACTTTATTGCCTGTTATCCTAACTTATTAGAACGCTTCCCGCAGCATATAATAGCCTCGTATCTTGGTATAACTAAAGATACACTAAGCCGCGTTAAACGCCAACTCCTTAATAAAGAATAGAACTTACTTGTTCTCTTTATTATAATAGACATTTGTCTACTTTTTTTTTCGTCATACATCATCTTCAATCCTTGTCTTAAAACTGAACTTTGTTTTTATAAATTAAAAAAAAGTATCGTGCGTAATAGGATAGGGAAGCCTCTCTATAACTTTTTTATGAAAGTTTATACAGATGATTCATCAATTTTATCAAAAACAACTTCTCTAAAAGTGTTTTTAAATACTCCTGTTGTTGATTGCTACTTCCTGCTAAAAGCCTGACATCCTTTATTAAGTTATAACCATTAAATATTTAAACATGCAAAAAAGTATTAAAACAGGGCTTGAAGCCCTACTTCGCCCGGAAAATAGTATTGTAATATTGATTGATCATCAGCCTTTTCAGTTTGCTAATCTTAACAGCCATGAGCCTACCATGATTATTAATGCTGTAGCAGGCCTCTCTAAAGCTGCGAAAATTTTTAATGTTCCAACAATTCTCACTACAGTTATAGAAGAACGTGGTGGTTTGATTATTAAACAGATACAGGAGGTGTTTCCTGAGCAAAAGCCCATTAACCGTACGTTAATTAATACATGG